>CAYNHP010000050.1:0-15946 GCA_964397235.1 uncultured Bacteroides sp.
CAGGTGCCAGCCCTTATTTTAGGGGACTCAAAATTTTTTATCGGACAGCAATAATAGATTATCATTTAACACTATTTAGCAAATAAAATTTCAAACAGCCCTCCTCTAAAGCGCTTACGGTTGCTTGATTTATCGAGAATAATCGAGATTTATCTTGATTAATCCCGATGAGGTTGGTTTTGGCTTGATTTATCTTGGTGCATGATGTGGCGCCATTTGGCGAGGCCGAAGAAGGCGATGATGGTGTAGATTGCGTAGAGGGCGGCGTAGAAGTAGATTCCTTTGTAGATGTAGAGGCCGACGCAGACGGCGTCGACGAGTATCCAGGCGACCCACTGCTCGAGGTATTTACGGGCGAGCATCCATGTGCCGACGATGCTCATGGCTGTGGTGAACGCGTCCCAGTAGGGGACGGTCGAGTCGGTTCCGAGCACGAGCCAGGCGGCGATGAGGGCGTAGACGGCGGCGAAGACGAGCAGGAGCAGGGCGAGGGTGGGCAGGCTGATGCGGGTGATGGGGCGCTCGGCCTTGGTGCGCCGGCGGAAGTTGAATGTCCACGCCAGGTAGCCGTAGGCGGCCATGAGGAGGTAATAAACGTTCATGGCGCAGTCGGCATAGAGACCTTTGGAGTAGTAGACCCACATGGAAAGCATGGGCATGAGCAGGCCGAAGAGCCACATGCGCGCGCCCGCGTGGTATTCATAATAGAGGTAGGCGAGGCCGAGGAGGAAGCCGGCGAGTTCTATTGCGTTGTCGAGGGTCATGGTATCAGAAGCGGATGGTGATGGTGCCCATTGCGTTGGTTGGAGCCTGAGCGGCATAACCGGCGTAGCGGTAGATGACTTTGGAGCCGTCGGCGTCGACGTAATATCCGGCGCCTGAGTAGCCGTTGCTCTCGTACTTGGCGTTGAACAGGTTGTTGATGTTCAGGCCCAGGCGCAATTCTTCAATGAACGGTATGTGCCTGAAGGTGTAACCGAGCAGGAGGTCGGACACGAAGTAGGCTTTGAGCATCTCCTGGTCGCTATGGGCGTTGCTCATATATTGCTTGGAAACGTAGTGGCTCTGGAGTGAGGCCTCGAAGCCTCCGGCGGTGAAGTTGAATGAGTTGTTGAGGGTGAAGTCGGGGGAAAAGGCGATGGGCGTTGAGCCGATGTAGTTTGATATAGGGTTGGTCCAGCCGTCCTCGTAGATATACTCGGTGAAGTTTCGGATACGGTTGCGCGAGAGGGTTGCGTTGAGCTGCCACTCGAACCAGCGGCAGGGCTTGAGGGCACCCTGGAGCTCGACGCCGGCGCGGTAGCTGCGGGGGACGTTGATGCTCAGGGGGTTGCCGGTGTCGGAGAGCTGGCCGGTGGCCACGAGCTGGTCCTTATAGTCCATGTAGTAGAGGTTGAGGCCGAGGGTGAAGAGTTCGTGGGCGAATGAGTAGCCGAGCTCGTAGTCGAAAAGGCGCTCGGCATGGGGGATGTGTGTCCGGTCGCCTTCGGTGAAGTTGCTGCGCGTGGGTTCCTTGTGGGCGACGCTCCAGGATGCGAAGGCTCGGTTGCGGCCGCCGTCGGTGTAGTTGATGCCGACCTTGGGGTTGAAGAAGTCGTAGCGCTCGTGGTAGCTGAGGCGCTGCATGGCGTCGGTGGTGTAGTCGAAGTCGTCGTTGGAGCCGTGGAGTTTGTAGTCGATGTGGCGGTACTGGAGGTCGGCGAATGCGCTCCAGGCGCGCGCGATGTCGAGGTTTGCGCGGACGTAGGCGTTGGCGTCCCACTTGCCGGAATTGTTGTTGTAGTACTGCTGGAGGGGGTCGAGGGCACCGATGTAGTTGCGCACCCAGTCGACCTGTCCGAAGTGGTGGCCGATGTAGCGGTTGGCGGCGACGCCCAAGGCCAGGTCGAGGCGTTCGTGGCGGTAGGCGGCGGAGGCTGTGAGGCCGCCGAAGTCGCTGTTGCTGTATTTGAGGCGGATCAGGTCGGATTTCTTGACCTTGGTGCCGTCCTCGAGGTAGAAAGGCTTGAGGCCGTACTCCTCCAGGGTGCGGTTGGTTTTGTACTGCTTGTAGTAGCCGTCGCCGCGGGTGTAGTGGGCGGCGGCGTTGATTCGCCAGCGCTCGCCGATGGTCTGGCCGAAGTGGAGCTGGAAGTTATGCTGTGCGAAGAAGTCCTTCTGGTCGGGGTAGTAGGCGATGTTGCCCTCGGAGTCGGTGTACTGCCCGCAGGGGTTGTATCGGCGTCCGTATTCCTCCATTTCCTCGCGTGTGGCGTAGTCCCATGCCATGTAGGTTTCCTCCTTGCCTCCGAAGGCTACGAATCGGAGGGTTGTTCCGGCGTGGGAGTAGGCGGCCTGACCCATGTAGCTCCAGAGTTTTGAGCTCGCGCGGTCGATGTAGCCGTCGGAGCCGAGGTGGGAAATGCGTGCGTCGACGCTCCAGCGGTCGTTGAGCATGCCGGAGCCCACGCGGATTGTCTGCTTATTGGAGTTGTAGGAGCCGTAGGATGCGCTGACTTCGCCGTAGGGGTCGACGGCGATGGCGTCGGTGAGCATGTTTACGGAAGCCCCGAAAGCACCAGCGCCGTTTACGCTGGTGCCCGCACCGCGCTGAATCTGGATGTCGCGCAGGGAAGAGGCGAGGTCGGGCATGTTGACCCAGTAGACGCGGTGACTTTCGGCGTCGTTGACGGGTATTCCGTTGATTGTGACGTTGATACGCGTTCCGTCGGTGCCTCGTACCCGCATGGCGCTGTAGCCGATGCCGGCGCCGGCGTCGGAGGTCATCACCATGGATGGGGTCATGGACAGGAGGAAGGGAATGTCGCGACCGTCGTTTACCTTCTCGATGTCGGCTTTGCGAACGTTGGTGAAGGCGACAGGGGTTTTGGCCGTGGCGCGGTTGGCCACGATTTCCACTTCGTGAAGGCTGATTGTATCAGCCATGTCGGCCTGGGCAAAGGCCGAAGTCGCGCCGGCAAGTGCCAGGGCGACAGCAAGTTGCTGTTTCATAAATTTTTCTCTACGCCGGTATTACCCGGATCAGGTTCAAAGGGTATGATCTCAGCTCGTCCGCGGGGGGACGCGCACCCCTAAATTTATTTTCTTTCGAGCCTGCTCGAAAGAAAGGTTTATGGGTTTAGTTTTTTAGTCGAGCATGCTCGATTAAAAAGGTTTAGAGTTTAATTTTACTCAGTTTTGCTCGCAAAACTGAGAGTTAGAAGGTTATTTTTAAGTCGGTTTTGCAGGCAAAACTGAGGGTTATAAGGTTATGGGGTTATAGGGTTATGGGGTTAGGAAGTTATTTATCTTTCTTTTTTGGGGTTTTCTTTATTTTATTCGAGGGAGTGGATAACGAGGCCGGAGCGGAGTTTTGGCTCGAACCAGGTTGTTTTGGGCGGCATGATGTTGCCGGTGTCGGCAATGGTCATGAGCTGGTCCATGCTCACGGGGTAAAGAGCGAGGGCAAAGGCCATTTCGCCGGAGTCGACGCGGCGCTTGAGCTCTTCAAGGCCACGGATTCCGCCCACGAAGTCGATGCGCTTGTCGGAGCGGAGGTCGGTGATGCCGATGAGGTCGCGCAGAATGAGGTCGGAAGAAATGGTTACGTCCAGCACGCCGATAGGGTCGGAGTCGTTGTAGGTTCCTTCGCGGGCGGTGAGGCTGTACCACCGGCCATCCATATAGAGGGAGAAGTTGTGCAGGGCGGCGGGGCGGTAGGTCTCAGTGCCTTTATCCTCGACGATGAAATTTTTCTCGAGCGCGGCCAGGAACTCCTTGGGAGCCATGCCATTGAGGTCTTTGACAACGCGGTTGTAGTCGATGATACGCAGGTGGGAAGCGGGGAAGGCCACGGCGAGGAAATAGTTATACTCCTCGTCGCCACGGTGGGCGGCGTTGGCGGTTCGCTTCTCGTGGCCCACGAGGGCTGCGGCTGCTGAGCGGTGGTGGCCGTCGGCGATGTAGAGCGCGGGGATTCGGCCGAACTCGGCGGTGATGGCGTCGATTTGCTCGGGCTTTTCGACAACCCAGAAGTGGTGGCCGAAGCCGTCGGGGGCAACGAAGTCGTACTCGGCCTCGGCGGCAGTGACTTCGCGGATTATGCCTTCGAGGACGTCATTGTCCGGGAAGGCGAAGAACACGGGCTCGATGTTGGCGTTGTTGACGCGGACGTGCTTCATGCGGTCCTCCTCCTTGTCGCGGCGGGTGAGTTCGTGCTTTTTGATGCGGCCTTCCATGTAGTCCTCGACGGCGGCGGCTACTACGATGCCGTACTGGGTGCGACCGTCCATTGTCTGGGCGTAGATGTAGTAGTGCTCGCGGTCGTCCTGGACGAGCCAGCCATTGTCGCGGAACATGGCGAAGTTGGCCACGGCTTTGTCGTAGACCTTGGGGTCGTGTTCGTCGGTGCCCGGTTCGAAGTCGATTTCGGGCTTGATGATGTGGTAGAGCGACTTGGGGTTGCCCTCGGCTTCTGCGCGGGCTTCCTCGGAGTTGAGGACGTCGTAGGGCCGGGACGCTACCTGCGTCACCATATGTTTGGGCGGGCGGATGCCGCGGAAGGGTTTTACTTTTGCCATGATGGAGTTCAATTTCGCAAACGAAATTGAAGGTTATAAGGTTAGGAGGTTAGATGGTTATTTTTTCGGGGCTGAAGCCCCTTCACTGGGACAAACCGTCCGGTGGGGGCTTTATTACCCGGTCTGGGGTAATCAATCAGCGGATGATGGTTTCGGTGCGGTCGGGGCCGACGGATATGATGGTGACGGGGGCCTTGAGGGTCTTTTCGATGAAGTCGACGTAGTTGCGGAAGGCTTCTGGGAGCTGGTCGTAGGAGCGGGCCTTGGTGAGGTCGCATTTCCAGCCGGGGAATTCCTCGTAGATGGGTTCCACGTCGCCCTTGCCTTCGGCGTTGAGGCCGACGCAGAAGGGGAAGTCGGTGGTGACGGTTCCGTCGGGCAGACGGTAGGCGGTGCAGACCTTGATGGTGTCGAAGTCGTCGAGGACGTCGCTCTTCATCATGATGAGGCGGTTTGCGCCGTTGATCATCACGGCATAGCTGAGGGCGACGAGGTCGAGCCATCCGCAGCGACGTTCGCGGCCGGTCACGGCGCCGTACTCATGGCCGATGCGGCGAATTTCGGCGCCGGTTTCGTCGAAAAGTTCGGTAGGGAATGGTCCGGAGCCCACGCGGGTGCAGTAGGCCTTGAAGATGCCGTAGACGTCGCCGAGTCGTCGGGGTGCGAGGCCCAGGCCGGTGCAAGCGCCGGCGGCTATGGTGTTGCTGGAGGTTACGAAGGGGTATGAGCCGAAGTCGACGTCGAGCATGGTGCCCTGGGCGCCTTCGCAGAGGATGCTGCGGCCCTGGTCGAGAGCGTGGTTGAGGAAGTGCTCAGTGTCGATGAGGGGGAATGTGCGGAGGAAGTCCACTGCCTCGAGCCACTCTTTTTCGCTATTGAGGAAAGTTTCGTCGGCGCGTAGGTCGACGCCCATGCTCAGGAGCTGTGCCATGTGTGCATCGCGGGCAGCATTGTAGCGCGCCATGAAGTCGGGAGCTTCGATGTC
Organism: uncultured Bacteroides sp.; assembly: GCA_964397235.1. Taxonomy (GTDB): domain Bacteria; phylum Bacteroidota; class Bacteroidia; order Bacteroidales; family Muribaculaceae; genus CAG-873. Next base: position 5,545 of record CAYNHP010000050.1, read on the forward strand.
GCCCACGCGGAGGCCACGGCGGGAAACCTTGTCGGTGTATGTGGGGCCGATGCCCTTGCCTGTGGTGCCGATTTTCGAGGCGCCTTTGGCGGCTTCGCCTGCGGCGTCGAGGCGTCGGTGGGTGGGCAGGATAAGGTGGGCCTTGCGGGATATTTTCAGGATTTTGTGCAGGGGCACGCCGTCGGCTTCGAGGTCCTCGGCTTCGGAGCGGAAGAGGACGGGGTCGAGGACCACGCCGTTGCCGATGATGTTGACGATGGGGTGGCCGTCGGCGGCGAATATGCCCGAGGGGATTGAACGCAGAACGTGCTTGCGACCGTCGAATTCGAGGGTGTGACCGGCGTTGGGGCCGCCCTGGAAGCGTGCTACGATATCATATTCAGGGGCCAGGACATCGACAATTTTGCCTTTGCCTTCGTCGCCCCACTGGAGGCCTAACAGAAGATCTGCTTTCATTGGGATAGGTTAGGTTTTAGAGGTTTTACGTTTTTTGCGGGCACAGGCTGAACATGTGCCGGTGATGACGAGTTCGAACTCGTCGGGGGTGAATGCGGAGTAGCTGCGGCGGTTGAGGAAGTTGTCCAGGTGGACATCGCGGAGGTCCTTTATGCGGCCGCAGACGCTGCATATGGTGTGGTGGTGCGGTCCGGCCATCTTTTCGAACACGCGGCGTCCGCTCAGGGTGCGTGCCTGAAGGATGCGGGCGCGAACCAGGAGGTCGACTGTGGCGAAGACCGTAGAGCGCGCGATAGGCATGTCGCCCCGGCTAACGGCTTCCAGCAGCTGGTCGGCAGTGAAGTGACCCTTCATGGCCAGCGCGATTTCGAGGATGGCATGTCGCTCAGGTGTGACGCGTCCGCCCTCCTTACGGAGGAACTCGTTGAGGCGCCGCGACGCCATCAGGGCTGTGTTCGCTTGCTCTGCCATACCGGCCACAAAGATACGAATAATTTTCCTCAATGCCAACGCCGGGGCGCAAAAAGGCCACGCCGTGCGGGCGTGGCCTTGGGTATGGGAATGAGGGAGGATTAGTAGCCGAAAATGTCCTCGGTGGAGAGGATTACGACCTTTCCGAGCTTTTCGAGGGCGGGGATGTCGAGGTCCTCGATTTTGCCCAGGATACCGTAGTAGTACACGCCGTCCTTCACCTTGGCCTTCTGGAACTCGGTGACGGTGTCGAGGGTCATTGCGGGGAGGGCTTCGAACACTTCCTTGTCGGCGCTGTGGGTGCGCTTGAAGTCGCGGGAGTTGATGTAGTCGAAGGCGATTTCGTCGTTGACCACGCGCTCGGTGCGGAGACGGGCGTCGATGCCGCTCTTGGCCAGCTGGAAGGCGCTTTCGCTGCGGGGCATGTCGTTGATGATTTCGTTGAATGCGTTGATTGCGTCCATGAGCTTATCGTTCTGGGTTGCGATCTGCATCACGTAGTAGTAGTTCTTGTCGGGTTTGGAGGGGCTGCCCATGCCGGCCCATGCGGAGTAGGCCAGGGAGCGGCTCTCGCGCATTTCCTGGAACACGATTGCGTTCATGTTGCCGCCGAAGTACTCGTTGTACACGGTCATGGCGGGGGTGAGGTTGGCGTCGTACTTCTCGCCGCGGTTTGCAAAGCCTATCATATAGAGCTGCTTGGCGTCGTAGGGCGCGATGTAGAATACCGTTTCGGTGGGCTCGGTCATGGTGATGAGGTCCTTGAGGGCATCGGTGCGGGGGTTGGTGGAGATGTAGTGGTCGCGCTCGATGATTTTCTCAACGTCGGCAATGGAGTCGTTGCCGAAGTATACGATGGTCTGGGGGTACATTGCTACGTCGAAGAGGGCTCCGGCAACATCGGCGGGAGTTGCATTGCGGAGTGCTTCGTACTGCTTCTGGCCGAGTTTGGCGGATTCGTCGCCCCAGTAGACGTACTGCGACAGGCGGGAGAAGTTCTGCTGCTGGTTCTGCTTGCTGTTGGCGCGCGACTTGTCGGTGCGCTCAACATAGCCCTGAAGAGCTTCGGGAGAGATAACAGCCTGAGTCATAACCTTTTCAAGGAGCTTCAGGGCAGCGGGCATATTCTCGGAGAGGCCCGAGAGGGTGACGTAGAAGCGCTCGGTGCTGCAGCTCATGCGGACGTTGCAGGCGAGCTTGTAGAACTCGTTCTTTACCTGCTCGGGGGTCATGTCCTTGGTGCCGAGGAATTTGTAGAGGCCACCCATATAGGACAGCAGAGGATTGGTGTATGAGCCTACCTCGTAGAAGATTACGAGTTCGAAGATGTCGTTGGTGTTATTCTTGACGTAGATGAATTCCTGATTACCGGGGAAGACGGACTTGGTCACGTCGGTGGTGTAGTCGATGAACACGGGCTCGATGGGCTCAACCTCGGAGTTCTGGATTTCGAGGAGGAAATCCGAAGCGGCGTCGCGGTTCATGGCGATAGGGGTGAGTTCGGGCTTGGCGATTTTGAGTTCGTTGGGGTCGGCCCCTTCGCGCTTGAAGATGGTGAGGTAGTTGATGGGGTCGAGGTACTTGTTGGCCATTGCAACTACGTCGTCCTTGGTTACGTTGTCGATAGCTTCAAGCAGAGCCACTTCGTCGGCCCAGTCAATGCCGTTGACAAATGCTTCGATGTAGTAATTAGCACGGCTGGAATTGTCGAAGAGTCCGTACTGCTGCTCGCTCTTGAGGTTGTTGACCACGGCGGGCACGAGCTCGTCGGAGAAGTCGCCGGCGCGGAGCTTACGCACCTGCTCGAGGAGAATTTCGCGCACGTCGTCGAGGCTCTGGCCCTCTTTGGGGTTTGCGTTGAGGACGAAAGCGCCGCCGTCGGCCATGTCGTAGATGAATCCGCCGGAGTTGAGGGTGCGCTGGGGCTGGTTCACGTTAAGGTCCAGCAGGCCGGTAGAGCCGTTGGAGAGGGTGCGGGCCATTACCTGGAGGGGTATCATGTCCTTGTTTGCGGCTTCGGGGGTGCGCCATGCCAGGGTTACATACTCGGCATCGAGACCATAGACTTCGTCCTCAATCTGGTCGGCGAGCGGGCCTTCGTTGGGGATTGCCGGACGGGTTAGGTCGTTGTTGGGCTGGAGGTGACCGAAGTACTTTGTGATTACGTCAATCATGTAGTCGGGGTCGAAGTCGCCCGAGAGTGCAATGGCCATGTTGTTAGGCACATACCATTTCTTGTGGTAGTTCTTTACGTTGGTGATGGAGGGGTTCTTGAGGTGCTCCTGAGTGCCGAGGACGGTCTGCTGGCCGTAGGGGTGGTTGGGGTAGAGCTCGGCGAACATCTTTTCGTACACCTTGCGGCCATCGCGGGTGAGGGACATGTTTTTCTCCTCGTAGATTGTTTCGAGCTCGGTGTGGAAGCCGCGGAGCACGGGGTTCTCGAAGCGGTCGGCCTGGATGCGGGCCCAGTTTTCAATCTGGTTGGAGGGGATGTCCTCAACGTAGCAGGTGACGTCGTAGGAGGTGTAGGCGTTTGTGCCGTTAGCACCGATGGCGCTCATGAGCTTATCGTACTCGTTGGGGATGGCTATGGTTGAGGCCAGGTAGCTGATGGAGTCAATCTGATGGTAGATGTCGCGACGGGCCACGGAGTCGGTGGTCTGACGGTAGACTTCGAAGAGAGCTTCGATCTGGTCCAGCAGGGGCTTTTCTTTTTCATAGTCCTGGGTGCCGAACTGCTCAGTGCCCTTGAACATGAGGTGCTCGAAGTAGTGGGCCAGGCCGGTGGTTTCGGCGGGGTCGTTCTTGCCGCCTACGCGCACGGCGATGTAGGTTTGGATACGGGGTTTGTCCTTGTTGACGGACATGAACACCTGGAGGCCGTTGGGCAGGGTGTAGATTTTGGTGTTCAGTGGGTCGTTGGGTACGGTGCGGTACTCGTACTTCTCGGCCGACATTCCCAGCACGCACAGCAGCGCGCCAAGGATTAGACAAAGTCTTTTCATATTACAATTGGTTAAATAGATTGACATGGAAATGGCAATATCATGCAAATGTCGCAATTATTTTTTAATTGTGCAAAAAAAATTTGCAAAGGCCCCCATTTCGGCCTTTGTTATCCGGCGAGCTGGCCGGATAACGGTACGCGGCGGGAACTTTCCGGGGCGGCGGTTGTTTAAAATATAAATACTTACTTCTGAACTCTCCTCCGATGAAAAAGCTATTGATATTTCTGGCAATAACGGCTGCAGGACTTGCCCGCGCGGCAGGTGCTGAGGCCGACTCGGCCCGGATTGTGTTCCGGCAGTCGTCGTCGGTTCTTAATCCGGCCCTGGGGCAAAACGAGGCCTCGCTGGACTCGCTTGCCAGCCGCATTGCCGCCCACGATTCGACCCCCATCACCTCTATAACGCTTTTCGGCGCAGCGTCGCCCGAAGGGCCTGTCGGCTACAACCGACGGCTGTCGGAGCGCCGTGCCGCAGCGATGCTCCGCGGGCTTGAGGCACGTGTGGACGTGCCCGACAGCCTGATACGCATCCGCGCCGTGGGCCGCGACTGGCAGGGGCTGCGCGAGCGCGTGGCAGCCGACGGGGCCGTACCGGCCCGCGAGCAGGTGCTGGCGTTGCTGGACACCATAATAGCCACTCCGGAGCCTGCACGCCCCGATAATTTGCTGAAACTTAAAGCCTTGGAAGGCGGAGTGCCCTACCGATATCTCTACCGCAACATATTCCCGGGCCTGCGTCGGTCAACTATTACCATTGACTACCCGTATGTGCCGGATTTAGTGCGCCTGGCGCCTTATCACCCGGGCATAATGCTCCCCTACCCCACTCCTGAACTGACACCCATCGACGACTTCGAGCCTGAAGTTGCCGCGTGCCGTCCGCTCTACCTCGCCTTGAAAACGAACCTGCTCTACGACGCAGCGGCTCTGCCCTCGATCGGCTTCGAGGCATATGTGGGCAAAGGGTGGTCGGTTGTAGGCAACTGGACCTACGGCTGGTGGGACAAGGACCGTACGCACCGCTACTGGCGCGCCTACGGAGGCGACCTGGCCGTGCGCCGCTGGTTCGGCCACCGCGCCGAGGAGAAACCTCTGACCGGGCACCATATCGGCGTGTATGCCGGCGTGGTTACCTACGACTTCGAGTTCGGCGGGGTTGGCCATATGGGCGGCCTTCCCGGACGGCCGCTGTGGGACCGCTGTAACTTCATGGCCGGTATTGAGTACGGCTACTCGTTGCCGATTGCACGCCGCCTCAACCTCGACTTCACCATCGGTCTGGGCTACTTAGGTGGCAAGGTGATCCGCTACGTGCCCTCAGGCAACTTCTACATCTGGCAAAAGACCAGCCGGTTCAACTGGGTGGGACCCACGAAGGTGGAAATCTCGCTCGTGTGGCTGATCGGATGCGGAAACTACAACACGAAAGGAGGTCGGAAATGAAAACTCTCTCTACCATAATAACGGGCCTTGCGCTGGCCGCATGCATGAGTTCGTGCAACCACAAGGACCTGGTTTACGACATCGAAGCGCGCTCGGAAGTGGTCGTTGTGTACGACTGGCGCAAAGCACCGGACGCCAACCCGGCCTCGATGGAACTGCGTCTGCATCCTCAGCAGAACCCCACGGGCGTGATCAACTTCTTTTTCCAGAACGCTACCGGCGGCCCGCTCGACGCACCGGTGGGCGACTATACAGCCGTGTCGCTCAACGGCGACCTGACCGACTGGGCGCAGGTCCGTAATCATGCCGACCCTGACGGCTTCCAGCTTTTCACCGCCGACGCAGGTACGCTCGAAAACACCGGCATCGCCACCCGCGGCGTTCCCCGCGCCGAAGGAACCGAGGGGGAACGTATGGCACAGACGCCGGGTATGGTCTGGGCCGACCGCCTCGACGGCATAGGCATACACAACACACCCGGCGTACAGACCATCACCTTCTATCCGGAGGAGCTCGTGTGCCACTACACGGTGGATATCTACAACGTTTCCCACCTCGAGAACTTAGGCACCCCGCGCCTGGACGCTACGCTTTCGGGCATGGCCGAGGGGGTGTACGTAGGCCGGAAGGCGCCTACGGAGAATATCGTCACGATGCCTTTCACGCTCTCTCCGAGTGCCGACGGCTCGTCCCTGCACGCCGAATTCCTTACCTTCGGCGAACCCGCCGGCGATAAGCAACCGCACCTGCTGACCCTCTACCTGACTCTCACCGACGGCACCAAGTGGTATGCCACGGCCGACGTCAGCGACCAGGTCTACGACGCGCCCGACTTCCGCCATGTGCACATAGTCATCGACGGGGCCGACGTTCCCCAGCCAACGGCGAACATGGGCGGAGTGATTCCCAACGTGGACGAGTGGCAATCGGTAAACATCGACCTAAAGATGTGAATTTGCTGAACTTTTTGCCTCCTTATACCTTATAATATATATAGAACAAAAATAAAAAACTCTCTCCTTATGAAAACAAAAGTACTTGCCATAGCATCTTTGCCCGCTTTGTTGCTCGCAGCTTGCGCTGAAGAAGAACCGGTCCAGGTTCAGGACGAACCGGCCCAAGAAGCTATAAGTTTCCGACCCGCCATGGGTGCCGTCAGTCGTGCAACGGAAGTAACCAACGCCAACCTCCCCTCCGTAAATGTAACGGCGCTGTTAGGCGACCAGAATTACTTCACCGACCTGGAATTCACCAAGGATAACACCGGTTACTATAACTCCGCCAAGAAGTACTACTGGCCGGGCGACGATAGCCAACTTGACTTTTATGCCTATTATCCTGACGTGGATACCATGGGCGCCGATGTAACCGTCGATAAAGATACTAAGGAGATTACCAACTTTACCGTGGCCGAAGAGATTGCCGACCAAGTGGACCTGATTACAGCACACAACACCGGCACACGCAAGGCCAACGAAGCCGCCGGCGTGCCCCTGGAATTCAAGCACCGCCTGGCTCAGATTGAAATCCGCGCAAAGTCGGCCAACCCTAACTATACCTTCACCGTGACGGGCGTGCGAATCGGTCGTCCGCAGTACATGGGTACTTTCAATATGGCCGACAGCACCTGGACGCTGGACGACTGGCACGATACGAACGTGTGGACGAGCTACTGCGACACCACCGTGCTGACTGCCGACCCTGTGTCCATCATGGGTCCTTCGGGCAACGCGATGATGATACCTCAGACCCTCACCCCCTGGAGCCCTACCGGCGACCCCGATAACGTTGCCCGCGAGGCTTACCTGAGCGTGCTGGTACGCATCGTTTCCGATACCGGCGTGCAGATTTACCCCTTCCCCACCGAATCGGCTCAGACCGCCAAGACCTACGGTCACAACGGCTACGCATGGGCCTCAATTCCTCTGAGCGGCACATGGGAGCAGGGTAAGAAATATATCTACACCCTCGACTTCACCGAAGGCGCAGGTAACGTAGACCCCGACGATCCTACCCCCGGCAAGCCTGTTCTGGGCGACCCCATCAAGGTTGTGCCTCAGGTAGTTGACTGGACCGACGCCGACAACGACATCCCTATGACCCCCGTTAAGTAATATTGGATTGCTCCCCCCCGCGCGCCCGACCTCACCAGGCCGGGCGCGCTTGCGTTCTATTTCTGCGCAATTATGAATTATGCATTATGAATTATGCATTATGAATTATGCATTATGCATTCTGAATTAATTTTACTATTTTTGCAAAAAGAATTGCCATGAAGAACCTTACCCTCACCCTGGCTGCGCTCTCGGCCCTGAGCGCGGCGTCCCAGAAGCCCAACGTAATCATAATTATGGCCGACGACCTCGGCTACGGTGACCTTGAGTGCTACGGCGACACCCATGTAGCGACACCGGCTGTGAACCGCCTGGCCTCGGAGGGTCAGCGCTTTACGCAGGCTTACGCCTCGGCGGCCACCAGTACGCCCTCGCGCTACGGCCTGCTCACGGGCGAATATGCGTGGCGTCGTGAAGGCACCGGGGTGTCCAACGGCGATGCAGCCATGATCATAACCCCCGAACGCTACACCATGGCCGACATGATGGGCCACGCGGGCTACACCACGGCGGCCATCGGGAAGTGGCACCTGGGGCTGGGCGACCGCGCCGGCGAGCAGGATTGGAACGCCGCACTGGCATGCCACCCGGGCGATATCGGTTTCGACTACTCATACATCATGGCCGCTACGGCCGACCGCGTTCCCTGCGTGTTCATCGAAAACGGTCAGGTGGCCAACTATGACCCCTCTGCACCGATCGAGGTGAACTACCGCACGCCTTTTCCCGGCGAGCCCACAGGCCGCAATAACCCAGAGATGCTCCGCTACCTGTACAACCACGGCCACGACCAGGCGGTCGTTGACAGCATCAGCCGCATCGGCTACATGAAGGGCGGGGGCAAGGCGCTGTGGAAGGACGAAAATATTGCCGACTCCATAGCTTCGCACGCCATCAGCTTTATCGAGCAGCATAAAGACGAGCCTTTCTTCATGTACCTCTGCACCAACGATGTGCACGTTCCCCGCTGGCCACATCCGCGCTTCCGCGGCAAAAACGAGATGGGACTCCGTGGCGACGCCATAGCCCAGTTCGACTGGACGGTTGGGCAGGTGCTCAACACCCTGGACAGTCTCGGGTTGGCGGACAATACGCTTGTGATTGTCACCAGCGACAACGGCCCCATTGTTGATGACGGCTATGACGACGGTGCGCCCGAAGCACTCGGCGACCACCGCCCCGCCGGCCCGCTGGCCGGGAGCAAATACAGCATCTATGAGGGGGGCTCACGCGTGCCGCTGATTGTGCGCTGGCCCGGACATGTGGAAGCCGGGGTTGAGAATCCCACCATCGTGGCACAAATCGACCTCTTCGCATCGCTTGGAGCTCTGACGGGAGCACGAATCCCCGTCAAGGCCGCTCCCGACAGCGAAAATCACCTCAAGCAATTCCTTGGGCTCGACCGCACCCACCGCCCGTGGGTAGTGCTGCAGGCTCACGACAATAGTCTGGCTCTCCGCACGCCTGAGCTCAAATATGCCGAGCCAACGACTACCAACCCCGTTATCGACTGGAACCCGACCGTTGACACCGGTTATGCGCCCACTCCGCGCCTTTACGACATGGTTGTCGACCCGGCCGAAACCACCAACATAGCCCCCGCACGCCCCGCCGACACCGCCCGCCTGGCCGCCATCCTTGCCCAGATCCGAGCCGGGGAGTGATGTTCTATTTTTATAGGAGAAAAGGAAACCTATACTCGGTCCTAAAAATAGGTTTTGACGGCGAAGAGGAATTGGTCTATAAAGATACGCTTGAACGCTGCTATATTATTCTGCTCGTAAAACATCAGCATTGCTTTTTTATAGTCAATTGAGTCTACAGTGCGGAAAGAAATAGGGCAAAAGCCATTGGCAATAAGAATACCATTGCTTACTATTCTGGCTGTGCGCTTATTCCCATCGGTAAAAGCTTGAATATAGCTGAGCAAAACCAGCGCCAGTAGAGCTTTCTCAAAGATATTGCTCTTGCCGTTGATAAGGCGAACCATGTCTTCAAGCGCTTCGCGTATCTGGAACTCATTGTCAAGGGGTGTATAGTTGGTGCCCGTGATACCAACACGGCGATGGCGGATATTTCTCTCAACGCCCAATTCCTTTGTAAGCAGGGCATGAATTTCTTCAAGTCTGGCAATGGAAAGTTCTTTCAAATAATCCGGAACATCTAAGATAAAGTCAAGTGCATCCTTATGATTGAGCAACATAACGGCCTCTTCTTTTGTTTTTCCGCTCGCCGTCTGTTTCTCTTTAAGCAATCGCTCCGTTTCAAGAAGAGAGTAAGTATTGCCCTCTATTTGAGAGGATTTCCAAGATAGGTCAATACCTAATCGTTCCATTTCCTTGCGGTACTCTATATCTGACATTTCTGAAAGATGTCGTTGGAACAAATTCTGAGCTTGATTAAGTAACTGCAATTCTACCGGCGTAAACATTTCTACATTTGGAAGAATGTCATTGATCAACTCAAAGTTAAAAGATTCCTGCACTTTGCGTTCATCTACGTCTTTGTCAAAGTATGTGTCAATATTTAATTCCATTGTGACGTGTGCTTGCGGCGTTAGGCGGTAACGGGTAGCAGGTCCACGACCGACAACTTCGACCTCACCATTTGAGGTGGCTTCGGAAAGCATGCGCATCAGAGTTCTATCGCTTATGGGCTCTGACAACGCGGGTAAAATTTCGGATCTTTTAGATAGCGGATGATAGTGCAAATATTGCAAAATTTCGATTTTCGTAGTCATAATAATCTTTTTATCGCGACAAATTTAGTCAATTTTGGCGAAAAATCGCGACATTTTGGCGGGATTTTTCCAAATAATTGGCGTCTTATGGCGCGATTCACCGCTGAGAACACATGCCGTGGCGGGGATTAGTCATTTGCGAGGATGCGGAATTCGATGGTCTCGGAGTTG
>CAYNHP010000051.1:0-15435 GCA_964397235.1 uncultured Bacteroides sp.
ATCAGGCGGGGTCGACGTCGTAGTAGATTGAGACGCCTTTGGTGAGGGGTGAGGAGAGGAGGTCGATGTAGTGGCGTCGCAACATCTCCTTGACCCCTGCAAGGTTAGCGGAAGGTTCAATCTTGAGCATTATCTGCCTGATATAAAGTGAATTGACACGCGCAATCTGGGGTTCTTTTGGCCCACTTACACGATGTCCGAACGAAGGTCGCAATTTCTCAGCTAAGACCCTTGCTGTTTCGGATGCGATGCGTGAGTCGCGGTGTTTGATATAGATATTTATAATTCGCGAGAAGGGAGGGAAGTTGAATGTGCGCCGCTGTTGGAGTTCGAAGTTGTAAAACCCCTCATAATCATGGCGTTTGGCGAAATCGAGAACGGGATGGTCGGGCGTATACGTTTGAATCAGGACATGCCCCTGACCGTCGCGGCGCCCTGCCCTACCGGCTACCTGCTCAATCATATTGAAGGCGCGCTCGGAGGCTCGGAAATCAGGGAAATTGAGGAGTGTATCGGCATTAAGGATGCCGACAATGTCAACCTCGCCAAAGTCAAGTCCCTTAGTAACCATCTGAGTACCAACCAGAATATCTGCTTTATGCAGAGAGAAATCGTCGATTATCTTGCCATAAGCTTCTTTGTTCCGTGTTGTGTCGAGGTCCATGCGAAGCACCTTATACTTGCCAAAATTAGAGGATATTTCCTCTTCGAGTCGCTCGGTGCCGTAACCCATAATTTCGATGGCAGGTTCTTTGCATTGCGGACATACCGTCGGCACAGGATACTCGGCACCACAGTAATGGCAGACGAGGCGATTCTTGCGCTGATGGAAAGTGAGAGAAACGTCGCAGAAATCGCATTTGGGCACGAAAGCACATTGTTTGCATCGCGCCATCGGTGCATAACCGCGGCGGTTGTGAAAGAAGATAGTTTGCTTGCCTTTGTCCAGGGAGTCGGCGGCGATATTTAAGAGACGGTGAGAGAAATAACCCTCAACAGCCTTTCGTCCGCGCTCGGCCTTCATGTCCACTATATCAATTTCGGGCAATGGAACCTGGCTATATCGTTCCTTGAGTTCCACCAGGCCGAATTTACCCTCCCGCGCCTTGTAATATGTTTCAACAGAGGGGGTTGCGGAGCCAAAGAGTGTTTTGGCTCCGTGCATAGCAGCAAGAACCGTAGCCACATCACGGCCGTTATATCTCGGCGCGGGGTCATACTGTTTGTAGCTTGACTCGTGTTCTTCGTCGACGATGACGAGGCCAAGACGTGCAAAGGGCAGAAAAACGGCCGAGCGGGCGCCGATTACAACCAGCGGTTCGGTTGAATTTAGAACTCTCCGCCAAAGCTCAACTCTCTCGTTATCAGAGAACTTAGAGTGATAAATGATTACTTTGTCACCAAAGACTGCCTGCAGGCGGCGCGTAAGTTGAGTGGTCAAGGCGATTTCAGGTACCAGAAAGAGGGTTTGACGTCCTTCCTTCAGCACGAAGTCAATCAGGTGACTGTAAACCTCTGTTTTGCCGGAGGCAGTAACCCCGTGGAGCAAAACTATGTCCTTTTCTTTGAACGCGTGATGTATTTCTTTCAGTGCCACCGACTGCGCTGTGGAAAGCACAGGCAGAGTCTTGGTTGAGATTTCCTGTGGAGAAAAACGAGACACCTGCTTTTCGATGAACTCGCATAATCCTTTCTTTTGCAGTGCCTTGAAGTGTTCGCGTGTGAGTTTTGTACGCTCCAGAATCACTGTAAGCGGCACTTCAATTAGGGGCGTGGCCGAACGATTAAACTCCGAAAGCGCAAGCAATGCCGTGAGTGCCTCCTGCTGCTTAACCGATTTACCGACTGCTTTGAACGCCTCCTGCAAGGCCTCCGGGTTATTGCGTTCGATGGTGGGCCGTAAAAACGTCTGACGCACAGGCCGATAGCGTTCAACGACCTTTTCGGATACCGACACAAGACCTTTATCAACCAGCCGTGACACGAGCGCTTCAGCGGAGGCCATGTCAAGTTTTTTCTCTATTTCCTTGACCGATGACGCCCCGTTGGTTTTGAGGAAAGCGAGCATAGCCGTTTCGCGGTCGGAGAGGTCGGGGAGCTGTGTGGGCAGTTCTTCTTCCATCTGCACCTTTGTTTCGCTCTCAATTTTCAATCCTCCCGGCATTGCCGCTTTAAACACATCTCCGATACTGCAAAGATAATAGGCTGAAATCCAGCGCCAAAGCCGCAACTGTAATGGTCGGACAATTGGCTTCTGATCGAGCTGCATTGTTATTTCCTTTAGGTCGAATGTGCCTTGGGGACGAACGTCGGATATGCACTCTACAATGCCGGTGTAGAAATGGCGCGGACCGAACTGGACCAGGACCCGGCACCCGATTTGCAACGATGCCTGCATTTCGGGGGGTATAATGTAGGTGAACGTGGCTTCAACGGGAAGGGGAAGGATTACTCCGGCATATCTTGTGGTGTTACTCATGGTATAAGACCTTGATCGTGAAGTGTGCGTTGCGCCGCGTCGGCATAGGCGTCGGCGGCAGAAATAAATCCGGCATCACGAAGTTGCTCTTCTTTGGCCCGTATTGCAAGGATAGCCTCCTCATGCTCCATGCCCGTGGCAGGTAAGGCCACTACCTTCATAGCATCCTCAACTCCCGTTTGCTCCGCGAGTTCGATTTCATCGCTCGTACAGTCGTGGCCGCTGTCATAACTGCAAGCGGCCAGAAGCAATGACATGCAAAAGACGTAGATAAACCGCTTCATAATAACAGTATAGCCAGTTTTGCACAAGCCCGAGCATCGCTCAGCGCATTATGGTGGTTCAACGGGATGCCGAAGAAATTGCAAAGAGAATCCAGCGACTTGGAGGGGAGGATTCCGCGAGAGATACTCCTGCGTGCAGCTACACAGGTGCAGTACCACGGTTGCTCCGGAGGTTCAAGCTGGTAGATACGACAGGCAGCCGCGACGCACGCGCTGTCGAATTTGGCGTTGTGAGCTACGAGTGGGAGATTTTCGAGCCATTCGGACCATTCAGACCAGACCGTGCCGAAAGAGGGCGCATTCCATGTGTCGTCGTCGGTCAGTCCGTGTACGCGCGTGCAGTAATAACTATAGTAGTTCGGTTCGGGATTGATAAGCGAGTAGCGTGAGTCCACAATGACACCGTCGCGCACCTTCACGGCGGCGATAGCACAAATGCTGGAGCTGGCACGGTTGGCTGTCTCCACGTCGATTGCTACAAAGTCATTCATTCTCAATCATTTTCAAAAGCGAATCTCTCACTTGCTCCATGAGCCATCGGGGCGTGGATGTGGCCCCGCATATTCCTATGTCGGACGCACCGGCAATCCATTCAGGCCTGAGTTCCGTCTCATTGGCAAGCAGGTAAGTGCGCGGGTTGACGTCCTTGCATTGGTTAAAGAGGACCTTCCCGTTGCTGCTCTTTGTGCCGGCTACGAACAGAACAACGTCCTTGCCTTCGGCAAAACGGCGCAGGTGCTCCACACGGTTGGCCACCTGCCGGCAGATGGTGTCCGCATACTCAAACTTGGCCTCGGGTGACTTACGCCGCTCTATCTCGGCTATTATTTCCCTGAACCCCTCCAGCGACTTTGTGGTCTGGGAATACAGGGCAATGTCTCGCGTAAAGTTGATCTGTTCCAAGCCGCTGATGTCTTCCACAACGATGGCGGTACCTTCCGTCTGACCAACAAGCCCGTTCACTTCGGCATGTCCTAATTTTCCGTAGATAACTATCTGAGGGTGTTCATCGCTATCGTATTTGGCTTTGATGCGCTGCTGGAGTTTGAGCACCACCGGGCATGTGGCATCAATTATTTCGATATCGTTTTCGCGGGCGATACGGTAGGTCTGCGGCGGTTCGCCATGAGCGCGCAGAAGCACTTTCTTACCGCGGAGACCGGGCAGATGGTCGTGGGTTATGGTCTCCATGCCCTTTTCATGGAGTCGGTCCACCTCGTCGGAATTGTGCACGATGTCGCCCAGGCAATAAATCGTATTGCCCTTTTCCAGCTCTTCCTCGGCCTTGTTAATGGCAGTTACAACTCCGAAACAGAACCCCGACTCCTTGTCAATTTCAATCTTTACCATTATTTATTAACGGTCTCCTTGAAGTGGTCCATGAGCCAGGCATCCTGCTGCTCGATGGTCATGTGGGAGTTGTCGAGCACAATTGCGTCGTCGGCTTTTCGGAGGGGACTCTCCTTGCGGGTGGTATCTATATGGTCGCGTTTAACCACATTGGCCAGCACTTCCTCAAAGGTCACTGACGATCCTTTTTCAAGCATCTCACCCAAACGTCGTTGGGCGCGGGTTTCGGCGGAAGCATCTACAAATATTTTAAGTTCGGCATCGGGAAATACGGTAGTGCCGATGTCGCGTCCATCCATTACGATACCTTTGCTCTTGCCGAATGCCTGCTGCATGGCCACCAAAGCACGACGAACCTCAGCGATGGCACTGACGGGCGAAACAGCGCCGGAAACGCGCAACGAGCGAATTTCGGCCTCGACGTCTTTGCCGTTGAGAGTAGTATGTTGGGTGCCGTCAGGCATCAGGGCAAAGTCTATGGCGATCAGGGGAAGTGATGCGATGATTGCTTCTTCCCTTGGGGTGTCGCCGTCGAAGTAGCCGTGGTCCAGGGCATAAAGGGTCACGGCCCTGTACATTGCGCCGGAGTCGATGTAGCGGTAACCTATACGCTTGGCCAGACGGCGGGCCATGGTGCTCTTGCCGCTGGAAGAATATCCGTCGATTGCAATAATTATCTTATTTTCCATTTCAATGCAGGAGTGATTGAAGATTGTAAGTGAGGTTGAACATGAAAGTGGTGCCACCGGAGTGAGGTTGTGACAGGGCTACACCGACGCCGAACTGCTTTACCCGGAAACCTCCGGCGAGCGAAAAGCCCGAAAGGAAGCTGCGCGAATAGGTACTCATGTCGGTGCGGGTTTTGTAGTTATAACCCAGAGCTACATAATAGTTCTCGCTCGAAATCAGGTCGACACCGAATACGAGATGACGGAATAGATTCGACACGAATCCGTCCTTAACTTCCTGTGTTTCAACTGTCCCATCGGAAGTGCTTACATAGGGCAAATGCCACTTGGTAAGATTCCACGCCGTGACGGAGAACCGCACCGGAAAACTGCCGAAACTCTGTGACCAACCCACCCGCACGTCGATGGGCAGGCGGTCGTAACTTTCGTTGAAACGCTTAACCTGACCACCGAGGTTCGCAACTACGAGCGAAAGAGACAGGTCGCGGTCGGAATCGTAGTAATTCACACCCAGGTCAGTGGCCAAAGCAAAGGCTGTATAGTCGGCATATCCACTGTATAACCCTTTGAGAGCGATGCCACCGCGAAGGCGGTCGGTGATGTCGTGGGAGTATAGTCCGGAAAAAGCTACGTCCTTGGGTGAAAAAGTTCCGACTATGGAGCCGTCGGGAAGGGTTTCCTTCATGGAGCCGTACCCAAAATACTGGATGGCTGCACTCCATGCGCCATGCTCGCCTGCTGCATGGCCGTAGCGGAGGCCGGCAAAATTGGAGCCTCCGAGGTAATGCATGTAGTTAAAACCTATCTGACCGCCGAGTTCCGGACCCATAAGGGACGGATTCTGGTCAATGGTCATGATGTCGTCGTCCACCAGGGATATGTTGACACCTCCCAGACCATAGATTTTCGAGGACGATGTTACGTTCAGAAAGTTATAAGCCGTGCTGCCATCCTGTGCCCATATGTTTAGAGCGCACGGAATGGCAATGAAGAGGAGTAGAAGTCGAATGATGCGGTTCATTCTTTATTAACGGAAGAATTGTCTTCCTATTGTGGCAAAAGGGCATCAAAGAGGAGTTCGCCCATCACTTCGTAGCCACTTTTATATAGATGAATGCGGTCTTTGTTCATCAAGCCCGCTTCGAGCCATTTATCTGAGGCACCGTTGCCGCCCGAGATAGGGAAGAAATCCCAGATGGCCACGCCTTCGTCGAGTGCTGTCCGGCGTATAATCTCTCCTGCTTCGAGCACGCGTGAGTTGATGTCGTAAAATTCGGAGAGTGGACGCTTACCATGATTGCGGTTCTTCTGGCATTCCATCGGCGTGAGCACGAGGATGTCCACACCGGGATTGTAAGCGCGGATGGAGCGGATGAGGTCGCGGACGGAGCGCTCGATTTCGAAGTCGGTCATTGTAGAGAAACCCTCGTTGGTACCCATGGAAAGGATGATGAGGTCGGAGTTGAACAGGCCCGTTTCGCGGGCGAAGCCACGGATGAGGGAGTAATCGGTGAAACAGGCCCCATTATTACCGATGGCCGAGTAGAGGATACCCGGCTTGCCATTTTCGAGCACTGCGCCATAAACGGCCTCGCGGGCGTTAGTGGTGATTGTGATACTGTCGTGAGGCTCGTCGTAAAGATATTCGTCCCAACCTACTGAGGTAATCGTTGTGGCCTTGGTTATACCGCCCGGGCGCTCGGGAACGGCCACTACATAGACTTCCGGTTCATCGGAAACCACGGCGATACCAGTTACCCCGGGCTCGGCCGGCCACGGGTATTTGAGCAAACGTGTCTGGAGGACAGTTCCATCCGAGGGGCGCTTGGTGAATGCATAATCATGGCTTTGGTTCGTTCCGGCCAGCCGCAAGGGTGCGACCAAACCACGGCCGGCGTCACCGTAACGCCCTTGCAGACGATTGCGCAGGTAGTTTGTAACGAACTCGGCCTGTATGTGGGAGTCGCCGATGTGGAGTATTCGAACTACAGTGTCCCGTCCTTCGTCGAGCATCTGCAGCCCGCGGTAGAACCGAGGGAGTTCGCCCTGGATATGGTTGGCGTCAGTGTTTACAAATGCCGGAATCTCAGGCGTTGAAGCGCAAAGGGACAAAGCCGATAATGCATATGATAACAGGAGTTTATAGCGTTTCATTTAGAGTATTCGTTTAAGGACTGAAGGTGTTGTTCTTCTGATATTTTCTTCACAGCTTCGAGGTCGACATATCGCTGCCCTGAACCACGGCGAATGGGGAACACAAGCTTCATTCGCTCAGTAGCTTCAAGACCCATAGGACTGTAAGCGCCCTTCTCTGAGTTAGGTCCGGCCTCTTCGGGAATGTCTTCGAGTGTAACTTTAACCACATGCGAACATGGAGGATATCCGAGGTTGGCCCACATGCGGATAGCATCCGCTTCTTCACCGGGCTTGAGGCCTTCGATTACAATAGAAGCGGTGGACGAATGGCGAGGCACGAAGTCCTGGTCAATGACCATGCGACTGTCGCGGGTACAGGCGTCGTAGCCCAACTGGTCGTTATAAAACGAACGTGCCACAAGTTCCGTGCAACTCTGAGGCGTCAGGGTGCCCTGCTCTATCTGGTCCTTGAGCAGGTGCTCGACGTTGCGGTGGCGAATATAACCCATACCTTCGTCGGGTGTGCCTGAGTAAGCGTAGTTTGTGCGTATCAGTACCCCATCGGGCGCATCGGCAAGATTGAAACGCACGTATTTATAATCGTCGGTTTCAAAGTAAGCACCGTTGCCGTCGGCATCAAGTACGCCGAAGTTGGTCATCACACCCATAGGCTTGGGGAGTGTGTCCAGCAAGTTTGCGAAATCATCAACGGTTCGGCACACCTCCAGGGCGCGTGCCATGACTATACCTTCGCGGTCAATCCACTTGGGGTCATTTTCAGGCAGATTGTAGGCCACGGTGTTTATGATGGCGAAACCGGCATCGTTCATACCCATCCAGGCTTCCTCGGTCACCAACGAATCGGCGCCATTGAAAAGGCCGACATAGCCGAACTCGCCTTCATGCTTAGGCTCAACGCGGTAAAGGAAATTATTTTTAGCAGAGGTGTCGCGGTGTTTCCATATGAATGGCCGTCCGTTGGCCGTAGCACTGCCGGAGGCTATCATTGAGGTGCACGCCATCGCCGTTCCGGCGCTGAGAAGCAGTGATGCGGCAAGGCTGAAGATGAGTTTATTTTTCATTGGCAGGAAATAAAAGGCACGCATCCCCATAACTGAGGAAGCGATAGTTGTTTGATAATGCGTGGTTATATACGTCCCTCCAGCTGTCGCCAATCATGGCCGAAACCAACAGCAGCAGAGTGGATTGCGGTTGATGGAAATTGGTAATCATGCCATCGACAATACGATAGCGGTAACCCGGAGCAATTATGATGCGGGTGCGTGCAAAGAGGGTTTGCTGCTCTGAGCCGTCGAGATAGTTCACGATGGCCATAAGCGCATCGCGCGGGTCAACGTCGTTTGCGCCTGCCTCATATGGAGCCCATTGGTTGAGTTCGTCATCCCAATTGCCGCGAAGCATTGCCACTCCGATATGGTAGAGGCTCTCGAGGGTGCGCACGGAGGTCGTCCCAACGGCTATAACCGGCCGTCGCCCTACGGACTCAACGAGTTCCATAATGAATTCGCGCTTGACGGCTATAAATTCACTATGCATATCGTGCTCTCCGATAGTGTCGCTCTTTACCGGACGGAAAGTTCCGGCTCCGACATGGAGCGTCACTTCGCGGGTTTCAACACCTTCCCGGCGCAACTTTTCGAGAAGTTCGGGCGTGAAGTGCAACCCTGCCGTAGGAGCTGCTACGGAACCTTCGATGTGGCTGTAAACTGTTTGGTAATCAGTAGAATCTCCCTCCTCTGATTCTCGATTTAAATACGGCGGTATGGGTATCTCACCGGCGGCGCCTATGATTTCGGAGAAGGTCAGTTCCGGGTTGTTCCAGCTGAAGATGATGCGTGATGCCGCCGAACCCTCATTGACACCGTTGCGACGGGCTGTAAGGGTGACTGGCTTTCCCTGTAAACTGAGTTCAATACTAAGGTCTCCCTCTTTCCAGCGCTTTGAATTCCCCACCAGGCAAAGCCATTCGCAAGAGGAGGTAGCAGCGAAAGAGCTCTCATAATCAGCAGGTTGCAAAGGCTCAAGACAGAATATCTCGATGCTTGCGCCGGTAGACTTGGTGAAGTGTAGCCGTGCGTTAATTACGCGGGTGTTATTATAAACCAGCATCGCATCGGTGGGTAGCAATTCCGGGAGATTGTAGAAAATATGGTCGCTGACTTCCCCATTGTACACGAGCAATTTGCATGCATCGCGCTGCTGCAGCGGGTGCTTGGCAATACACTCGTCGGGAAGCCGGTAGTTATAGTGCTCTATGCGAATATTGCGAGGATCCATTTGCTTATTTTACTATGCAAAAATAAGCAAAATCCGGCGTACTCGCAAATCTATTTCATAAGGGAAGCCAACTGGTCGGGAGCGGGGTTATGGGCCACGATACGCCCTTCAGGGCTGATAAGCATCGACCCGTAGCCGTCTTTAAGCCCGTAATTGTCGATAATAGCTTTAGCCTCAGCACCCTGCGCATGAAAATTCTCTTCGGGGTTGAGTTTGTCGCGAAGCACCATGTCCTGGAACAGGTTGTCAGAGCGGTCGAAGTTTATGTTCACCATTTTGAGGTCGGCCCCGGGGTGTGACCGGCACCAGGCAGTGTATTGGTTCACTGCCGTGCGCGAGGGTGCATCGGTGCCGCTCCAGAAACTCAGAAGTACATAATTGCCTTGGAGCTCGTCCAGCCTCATGACGCTGTCTACCTTACTGATTGCAAGTAAAGGCGCGCGTTGGCCGATTGATGTACGATAACGGGTGTCGGAGTACCCTACGGCACACACCAGCAGGGCTATAAATATTACTATGAATAGTATTGTCTTTTTCATAATGTTAAAATCTTTCTAATTCTACAACGTCGCCGGAACGGCAAAAGTTTGGTGACGGTAGGAGGCAAATGAACCGAATTTTTTCGTACATTTGTACCGGATTATGATACGAGAAGACATTATAGAATACGTTGAGAGGGAAGTGATTCCACGTTACGACGCCTTCGACAAGGCGCACCGCCGCGACCATGTGCAGGTTGTCATCGAGCAGAGCCTCAAGCTGGCCGGAAGCATGCCGGAAGTCGACCCTGAGATGGCTTATGTAGTGGCTGCATTTCACGACCTCGGATTAGTTAACGGGCGTGAGAACCACCATCTTGACTCCGGCAAAATTCTTCGTGCCGACAAATTTATCCTTAACCATTTCAGCCCTGAGCAAATCAAAATTATGGCTGATGCAGTGGAGGACCATCGCGCTTCCAATGGTCGCACACCGCGCAATGTTTACGGGCTCATTGTGGCCGAGGCCGACCGTCAGATTGTCCCCGAAACAATAATCCGACGCACAATCCAGTATGGACTCGCCCACTACCCTACTCTTGATTATAATGGCCACTACAAACGTACCATTCAACATCTTAAAGAGAAATATGGTCCCGACGGTTACCTCAAAATCCATCTGCCCCAAAGCGACAACGCCCGTCGGTTGCAGGAGTTGCACACTCTCCTCGCTGACGAATCCTCTTTGCGCAGTCTCATTGCCCGAATCTTCGAAGAAGAAACCCGCTGACATAACAATTGTGTAGCATAAATCTATGTGTACGATGACAGCCTTGGATTTTTGTGAGTATTTAAGCTCTTTGGCCACGCCGGATGTTCGGAGTACGAACATCTACGCCGGAGACTCCGTTATGCCGCAGATAACCCGAGCAAACCTTCGGCTATATATTGAACAAATGCTCTCGCTGGCGCCTGCAGTTCTCCTCGTGGGTGAAGCTCCGGGCAAGGACGGGTGCGCCTTGACCGGCGTACCTTTTACCTCCGAGTTTCATCTTCTCTCCGAGTCGTTCTTTCGCGAGTTTCCCTACCGCGTCTTAAATAAACATAATCCCCGGAAGGAACGTACCGCTTCATACTTCTGGGATATCATCAACGAGGTGGGTAGTCACCCTCTTATTTGGAACATATTTCCCTTTCATCCTTTCGATCCTGTAAGTGGCAGGAACCGATGCCCGAACAAAGGCGAAATTGAGTTCGGGAAGGAGGTTCTGAACGCTTTGCTGAGTATGTTCAACATTGAAAAAATCTATGCCGTAGGGCGCAAAGCCGCCCATGCGCTGAAAGACCATCCCCTATATGCCGGCTATGTGCGGCATCCATCCTATGGCGGAGTTAACGATTGTCGCCGTCAACTCATTGAGTACTTGTCAGATAAATAAAATTGCCATCTATGAAACTATATACAATTTCAATCGCTGCCCTGCTCATGCTTATTTGTGCATCATGCAGCAAGCCGCAAGAGTCCATCCCCGAAGAATACACCATGTCCAAAACGGAACTTTACGACAAGATTAAAGGGGGATGGGCCGGACAGGTACTTGGATGCACTTATGGAGGAAAAACGGAGTTCGTGTATCGCGGAACGATGATTCAAGATTATGTACCCATTGAGTGGACCGACTGCCTGACCAGGCAAATGATGACAAATCTCCCCTCGCTCTACGACGATATTTATATGGACCTTACATTTGTCCAAATAATTGAGCGTCTGGGGCTTGATGCACCGGTCGACTCCTTCGCCACAGCTTTTGCAAAAGCAGCCTATCCCCTGTGGCATGCCAATCAGGCGGCGCGCTACAACATACTCAATGGTATTATGCCTCCAGCCTCGGGGCATTGGAAGAATAATCCTCACGCCAACGACATTGATTATCAGATTGAAGCCGACTTTGCGGGTCTTATGTGTCCGGGCATGCCCAACTCAGCTTCCGAAATATCTGAGAAAATCGGACACATCATGAATTTCGGCGACGGACTTTATGGCGGTATCTATGTTGGGGCTATGTATGCTTTAGCTTTCATTACCGATGATATTGAGTTTGTCGTTGAAGAAGCGCTGAAGACAATTCCCACGGAGAGTGATTTTTACAAATGCATGTCTGACGTCATAACCGCTTATCGCGCCGACCCTGACGATTGGAAGCAAGCATGGTTTGAAATCGAACGTAAATGGTCGTCCGACATCGGGTGCCCTGACGGAGTATTCACGCCCTTCAACATTGACGCTACAATAAACTGCGCTTACGTACTGATTGGACTCCTCTACGGCAACGGCGACTTTGAACGAACCATCGACATAGCGACGCGTTGCGGTCAGGACTCCGACTGCAACCCGGCAACGGCCGGCGGCATCCTGGCCACTATGTTGGGATACAGCAATATTCCGGACAGGTTCCGGGTTGCACTAAGCCCCGAAGTCGAGAATATTGAATTTGCCTACACCGATATTTCACTGACCAAAACTTACAGCCTGAGCTTCAACCACGCCCTGAGCATGATCGAGCGAAACGGCGGTGCAGTTGATGCAGACGAAGTAACAATCAAATGCCAAAAGCCGGTTCCGGTTGCTTATGAGCAGAGTTTCGAAGGTTTGTATCCCATTAATAAGATATCCATCAATCACAATCTCCCCGATGTTGGAGAACTGACGTTCGACTGCTCCGGAGTAGTTTTTTCCGGTTCGGTTTCGTGTCAGGATTCAAATTATATCGCCGAAGTAGAGATGACTATCGATTGCACTCCGGCAGCAAAAGCCTCGCTTCCAGCGAATTTCCGGGTTCGTCGCCACGATCTATTCTGGACTTACGACCTCCCGTACGGCCCTCACACCTTCACATTCCGTTGGCTCAACCCGCGCCCCGATGCGACAATCCGCTTCACCAGCGCCCTCCTATACGCGCCCGAGCCTTAACCTAAATATGACCGATATGATTCGACTTCATCTTAATCAGTCCTGAAAGGTATTTATTCTCGCCGAAAGGTCTTAGCCTTTGTGTCAAAATAGAAATTAGTTTTCGTCTTGTTCTCGAATTTCCCCAACTCTTCCAGTTTAATTTTAGGCGAGGAGAGCATGGAAAGCGGAACAATATACAACTTATCAGGATTATCCGGGGAACCCCCGAGACCGAGGAAAATGAATACAGGTATACCGGAATCATTCGCATATGCCTTGTATCGTTTAAGCTGCTCCGGGTATGATATTTTAATGTTACCGCTGCGGTCAGCTGCACTCCGCCATTTACATTCAACAGCCACGACACATGAAGTACTCTTGGTCTTCAGTCTCATTTCAAGGTCTGGATATGTATTGGATTCTGCATACATACCATCCACGCCCTTATCCCCACGCCAATCTTTGATGGTCCAATATTTACGGTTGAATCCTTTAACCACAAACTTTTCGAACTCCAAGCCCTTTTCATAACTTTCGTCTGTACTGTTCACCGGAGCTACATTATCATCTTCCACTGGCGCCGTATCCATAACTTCTATCTCCTCGCTGTGGAGAGCAACAGCACTCTGCTCTGTTTCAGAGACATCAACCTGTTCGGTATTTTCTTGAACCTGTGTTTCAGCTGACACAATAGGAGTGGACCCTGGCACATCTTGAAGAGTTGGTTCTACATTTTTTTCTGTTGTCAAATCAACAGTGTAAATATCTTTTTTGGGGGAATTTAACATGATAGTGCCTGCGATGATACTACCCACGCCGAGAACGATTAGAATGATTCCAAACACTTTCTTGTTTTTCTTTTTATTATTCATTGACTGTTTATTGGAAAAGAAGGCCACGAAGTGGAACCTCGTGGCCTTCCGTAAGTCATTATATGGGAGCCTGAAGATTAGTCTTCTATTGCTGCTTGGGCCGCAGCCACGCGGGCGATAGGCACGCGGAAGGGTGAGCAGCTGACGTAGTTCATGCCGAGTTTGGCGCAGAAGATTACGGAGCTGGGTTCACCACCATGTTCGCCGCAGATACCAACCTTCAGGTGGGGCTTGGTGGCACGGCCCTTTTCAACGCCCATGCGTACGAGCTGGCCTACGCCAACCTGGTCGAGCACTTCGAAGGGATCAGTCTTGATCACGCCATGCTCCTTGTAGAACTTGAGGAACTTGGGAGCGTCGTCGCGCGAGAAACCGAAGGTCATCTGGGTAAGGTCGTTGGTACCGAAGGAGAAGAAGTCGGCCACGGTTGCAATTTCGTTTGCAGTGAGGGCTGCACGGGGAACTTCGATCATTGTACCTACGAGGTAGGGAACGGAGTCGCCCTTTTCTTCGAATACCTTAACGGCAGTTTCGTTGATTACGTTGGCCTGATTCTGGAGCTCTTTGAGCGAACCTACCAGGGGCACCATGATTTCGGGGTGCACGTCGATACCGCGGGCCTTGCATGCGAGGGCAGCTTCGATGATTGCGCGGGTCTGCATCTCGGTGATTTCCGGATATGTGATGCCGAGACGGCAACCGCGGTGACCGAGCATGGGGTTGAATTCCTCGAGGGAGTCAACTTTAGCCTTCACTTCGGCAAGGGTGATACCCATTTCGTCGGCGAGTTCCTTCTGGGTAGCAGTCTGATGAGGAACGAATTCGTGCAGAGGGGGATCGAGCAGGCGGATTGTCACACCAAAGCCATCCATGGCCTCGAAGATACCTTCGAAGTCGCCACGCTGCATGGGCAGAAGTTTTGCCAGAGCGGTACGACGACCTTCTTCGTCGGATGCGAGAATCATTTCGCGCACAGCCTTGATGCGGTCGCCTTCGAAGAACATATGTTCGGTACGGCAGAGGCCGATACCCTGAGCACCGAGTTCGCGGGCCTTCTTGGCGTCGCGGGGGGTGTCGGCATTGGTGCGTACGAGGGTCTTGGTGTACTTGGATGCGAGGTTCATCACTGCGCCGAAGTCGCCGTCGAGTTTGGGATCAACGGTGGCAACCTGTCCTTCGTAAACATCGCCGGTCGAGCCGTTGAGGGAAATCCAATCACCTTCCTTGAAGGTCTTGCCGCCCATTTCGACGGTCTTGGCAACGTAGTCGACCTTGATTTCGCCAGCGCCGGATACACAGCACTTACCCATACCGCGTGCAACAACGGCAGCGTGGGAAGTCATACCGCCGCGCATGGTGAGGATACCCTGGGCCACGGCCATACCGCGGAGGTCCTCAGGAGATGTCTCGATGCGCACGAGCACCACTTTCTTTTTCTTTTCAGCCCATGCTTCGGCATCCTCAGCGGAGAATACAATCTGGCCGGAAGCGGCGCCCGGAGATGCGGGCAGACCCTTGGCAACGACTTTGGCTTTCTCGAGAGCGTTCTTGTCGAATACGGGGTGGAGAAGTTCATCGAGCTTCTGGGGTTCCATGCGGGTAAGGACGGTCTTTTCGTCAATTACACCTGCGCGGAGGAGGTCCATGGCGATTTTCACCATAGCAGCACCGGTACGCTTGCCGTTACGGGTCTGAAGCATCCAGAGCTTACCATCCTGAATGGTGAACTCCATGTCCTGCATGTCCTTGTAGTAGGCTTCGAGGCGGTCGGCAATGGCAAAGAGATCGTGTGCGCAGTCGGGCATGGATTCTTCGAGGGAGGGGTATTTTTCGCGACGTTCCTCTTCGGAGATACCCTGAAGAGCAGCCCAGCGACGGGAGCCTTCGATGGTGAT
>CAYNHP010000052.1:0-10911 GCA_964397235.1 uncultured Bacteroides sp.
CTGGAGGCTCGGGGTAGGGCTGAAGCCCCTCACTGAAACAAACCGCCTGCCCCCGGCTGCCCAACGGCGGGGCGCCTCGACAAACAGGCTGACCACGGCGGGGCTGAAGCCCCGGCACTTGGGCAAACAGGTTGCCTTGCATGGGACATAATTGGCGGAAATATCAAGCGGGAGGGAACATAAGTTGTATCCGGTAAGTTATATTAATAAAGACTAATCCGCAACCACCATGAAATATATTTCCAACGGGCGAGGCTCCCTGCCTCTGATAAGCCTCATCGCGCTGCTGTCGGTATCTCTGACGGTGAATCTGCCTGGACTGGCGGTATCGCCCATGTTGGGTCGCTTGTCCGACCTCTTTCCACATGCGAGCCGGCTGGAAATTCAGCTGCTCACGCTGATGCCTAACCTTGTCATCATCCCGATGATTTTAGTTTCGGGCAAAATCACCACCGTGCGCAACCAGACGGCCGTGCTGGCCACGGGCCTGGGCATCTTCCTGCTGTCGGGCGTGCTCTACATCTTCGCGGACACGATGGTAGAGCTGGTGGGGCTGGGGGCGCTGCTGGGAGTGGGCTGCGGACTGATTGTCCCCATCGCTGCGGGGCTTCTTTCGGAGTGGTTCTATGGCGAGCAGAACGCCAAGGTGCTTGGATTTAAGTCCGGGACCTCCAACGGCGTGGTTATCCTGGCCACCATCTTTGTAGGGTGGGCTGCCGGGGTGAGCTGGCATGCGGCCTTCAGCGTGTACCTGGTGCCGATTATTCCTCTGCTGTTGCTGCCGTTCATGACCAACACCTTCATACGCAAGCACTTGCGCACAGACCCTTCCGACCTCACGACAGCCAAGAAGCCGACGGCTCCTAAGACCACCTTCGCCCACCCCATATGGGTGCTGATGGGTGTGATAGGGCTTTATGTGGTGCTGACGGCCAGTTCGATGGTGTTCACCTACTACCTGCCGTTCACGATGAAGCACTACGGCCTGACCACGTCGCAAATCGGCGTGGCAACGGCTATGTTCTACGTCACGGCTATGGTGGGCGGGTTCGGTCTGACGCCGTTCCTGCGGACGGTGGGCAACAAGGGCCTGTTGGCGTGCATAATCATCATGAGTGCCGGGCTGCTCACCTTGGGTTGCTTCCACACCATGGCGGGCTATGTGGCAGGGGTGCTGCTCATAGGCCTCGGTTACGGGTTTTTCCAGCCTATAATCTACAATAAAACAACGCAGATAGCGCCGGATAAAACCCTGTCCACCAAATACTTCTCGTATACGCTGGCGGGCAACTACATTGCCATTTCGATACTGCCCGTAATCGTCGAATTCTTCCAGCACATCTTCCACAACGACACCCCGGACTTCCCCTACTTCCTGAGCGCAGCAATCCTCGGGCTGACCTTCGTTGTCGGGGTAGTATTCCACCGGTCATTCACCTGGCGGACCCGTTAGGAGCAAAGCCAGCGACATGTCGTCGCGGCTACCCACAGCGCTGTAATGGCTCAGCACGTGTGGCAGCTGGGCCCGGACCTGTGCGAAACCTTCGTCATAGACCGAGCGCAGGATGCGGGTGTAGAAGTTATACAGGAGCTTCCCCGAGCCGAAGGTGCCGTCGACGCCGTCGGAGCAAAGCACAACGGCCTTGGGGCGCCTGACACCGCAGCTGTGGCGGAAACTGAGGGCGGCGTCTTCGTTGGCCATGGAAGTGGTGAGGTTGAGGATGCAGCGGTCGTCCCACGGGACTGGCTGGCGCCACTTGCCGCGGTGGTTGAGCAGGCAGAGGCGTCCGTCGCCAATCTGGACCGCCACCCAGAACGCCGGAGTGATTGCGAAGGCAATGAGTGTGCAGCCGTAGGATTGGACGTCGCCCCGTGCGTCGGCGTTTACGGCGATGGTCCAGTTGGCTACGATTGAGTGGCACAGTCGTTCGATTTCGGCATCGCCGGGCTTGGAGAGGGTTCGCGTGCAAAATTCGCGCAACATATTCAGGGCCACGTTGCAGGCAAGGCGGGCGCCGGTGGCGCTGTTTGGGTAAGGGTCGCCTCCATGACCGTCGGCTACGGCGAGGATGGCCATGCGGCCACCTGGGGCCTTGAAGGATGCCGAAGCATCCTGGCATTCGCGCCCCGAGGCTAAGTGGGAGGCACCCGCTACCGTGCTGGAAATCAGAAGCATATCATTCAAAATCGTCAAAGTCAAGAGCATCCATCAGGGCTTCGTCGCCCACGGCGAGGCCGTCGATATCCCGAGCCTCGGCGGCGATGGCAGAGGCCGTCTGCTGCGCCTTGGTAGGCAGGGGTGCAGGCGAACCTGAGGGTGTTGCAACGCCTATGGAGGCGCTCGAGCTGCTGACCATGGAGGAGGTGACCACGGCCACCTTGATGATGGTTTTCAGCGCGTCGATGTTTGCCACGCGGATGACGAGCTCGGCATTGCCGGTGAAGATTTTGAGCACGTCGGTGTCGGCGTCGTTGCCAATGGCGATGGCGATTCGGGTGGCATGGCAGAACCAGCGGTTCTGCTCGAGGTTGGTCATGGCGCTGCGGAAGTCGTCGGTGGGCGCGCCGTCGCTGAGCATTATCACGACGGGAGCGTATGAGCCGGCGGAGTTTTTGAGGAAGCCCGTTTTGTGTGATAGCTTGGCGTTGAGTTCGTTGCAGGCCGCTCCCATGGCGGTGAAGCCGTTGGCGCCCTGGTCGGTCCAGGAGTACTGTCCGGCGCTGACGGGCGTTGGCGTGAGCCACTGGGTGGAGCTGCTGAAGGTCATAGCGGCGATTTTGATTTCGGCGTCGGGGTTGTTGGCGCTGATGTCGTCCACGATTGGGAGGACGTTGCGGATAGCGTCGTTGACGGCAGCTATCTTTTCGCCGCTCATGCTGCTGGATGTGTCGATGAGGAAGAAGAGGTTGAGCACGCGTCGTGCTGCGGGGGCAAGTTCATAGTCGGTAAGTGCCATGGTCTGTGTGTTTTTAGTGTTTGATAGTCAGGGTGAAAGGATTATTTTCCGAGATGATTGAAAGTCCGAGGCCCTCCTTGACGGGGCAGAATCCGCGTGGACTGACGTCGACCTTGCGTCCTGTGGGAGTTGAGACGCTCCAGGCGCGGGAGGAGAGGTTCTGAATCAAAAGCACGGCGGGGTCCGAGGGTTTAGCGACTATCCGCCCCGTGACCTCCCCGGAAGGGGCGGGCCTAAGTTTGACTCCTGCCACGGCCGGGATTGCGCGTGCGCCGTTGGTAAGGAAGAGGTCGGGGCGGACGGTGTGGCCGCAGTTAGGGTTGAGGCACCGTGAGACGCCGTCGGCAAAGATCTCGTCGCCGCAACGGGGACAGCGAATGAGCATGTCGCGCACCCGCATCAGGCGCTCGATCCACTGCATCTCCGTCAGGCGCGACTGGGGGTCGGCAAACTTGGCGGCGCTGAACTCCTGCGCGAAGGTGTCGCGCAGAAGTTGTGGCAGCAGTGGCCACATGGTCAGCACGTTGCGGTGGATTCCGCGCACGGGGCGGTTGGAGGTGTCGGCGGGGTCGTAGATGAACCGTATGTCCTTGCCGAACAGCTGCCGCTCGAGGACCTCGGTCATACACGGGTGACGGACCACATTCAGCCCTTCGAAGGGGTGGTCGAGGCAGAAAATCATGAACATCATCACGGCCATGCTGAAGCGGTCGGAATAGCTGTCGGGGTAGTTTGTGCCGCTTACCACCTCGGGGGCTATGTAGCGTGCTTTGCCCATGATGCCGGAGAGCTCGCCGTGGGGGAAGACGTTGTCGCAGTCGCACACCAGCACGCGCCCGGTGTCGGGGTTAATGAAGAAGCCGCCGTCGTTGATGTCCTGAAAGGATAAGCCCTTGGCATGCAGGCTTCTGAAGGCAGAGCACATGTCGATTGCGGCGGTAAGCATGGCCTCGATGGAGCGGAAGCGAACTGCCGCGAGGCGGAATTTGCTGAACTCGTGGTATCCCTCGGGTCGGAGGTCCATAATGTAGCCGTTGAGGCCGTTGAAGGGCCGTAGCATTGCCTCGGGCCATAGGAATAGGGGCGAGGGGGTGCCTTCGGCAACATTTTTCTTCAAATTGGCCAAAAATTCGCCCGTGGGTTGGTACTTATAGAGCTTGAGGGCTTTCTGGCTGCCGTTGATTTCAACCAAAAACACGGCGCCTTGGGCACCTTCGCCGAGATAGCGGATGATGCGGGCTTTTTGCCCGTTCTGGAGCATCAGCGTTGAATTTATGGTGGGGAGTTTCATCTTTCAGGGGTTTATAGGTTTATGGGGGAGCCTCACTGCGTTGGGCCACAATGGGAGGGCAGGGGGTTATTTGGCGTAGCGTTGGATGTAGGCGGGGTTGAAGCTGTGGGGGAGCTGGTAGCCGGAGCGGATGCGTCCGGCGTCGTCGGTGAAGTTGATAAGCATGCCGGAGCACATGCCGCTGATTAGTTCGCGGGCCTTGACGTTGATTGTGTCCATGCCCATACGGCGGGCTCGGGCGATGCCGAGGATGATGTTGCCGGTGATGATGTAGGCCCGCTCGCGGCGGTTGACGTGCACGAGCTTGTCCCAGGAGCGGACGCTGACGCCCTTGAGGCGGTCGGTCATCACGCCCAAATGCGTCTGGTTGAAGATGCAGTCCATCTTTCCCTGGGCGCTCAGGGGGATGTAGATGGTGCGGCGGGAGTCGTTCACGGCAAATACGGCCTTGATGTTGGACGGGGTGCACTGGCTCGAGGTGACCTTGTAGCCCAGGAAAATACCGGGCGATACGGTGCTGTCGATGTCGATTGGATTCTCGCAGAGTACTCCTGCTCGGACCACCACCGGAATGCCCACGGCCTGCCCCTGCTTGAAGCGCATGGCCAGCCGGGTGAGGTCGTTGACCCACTGATGCACCACGTCGATCTGGCGCTGCATGCCCTCGGTGTTGTTGGCGCGGAGGTCGAGCTGCTTGAGGCGGTACTGCGGGGTGGTTACTCCGCTGGCCTGCAGGGCTTTGCGCTGGCTCTCGGCATTGTCCTTGAGGCGTTGGTAGTATGCCTTGATGCCGGTGATGCGGGCGTCGCGGTAGTGGTTCACCTGCGCTACGATTTCGGTCGGACTGAGGAGCTTGGCCTGGAGCTCGGAGATCTGTCTGGCCGTCATGGGGGTGCGCAGGGCGTCTACTTCCATCTCCTCGAGGGTTGCATCCTGGCCGAAGACCGAGGTGCTGTAGGGCAGGCCTTTGCAGAACACCTGGCGGCGAAGCACGGTGGCGTTGAGCTTGCGCGGGGCTGACTGGAGGTCGTTTTCGCCGGCTTCGTCGAGCTGGCGGATAAGGTCGGTGTAGCGGCTCAGGACGTCCTCAAGGATTTCCTCCTGCTCGCAGCAATCGAGCAGGCAGAGAGCGCGCATGAATTCGTTGATGAAGTTGAGGTTCTCCGTGGCCGTCATCAGTTCCTTCACGGGCGATTTCTTTCCCTTGAAATCCCACGCATGTTCGGGCAACTCGATGAGTTCGTTGAACTCCGGATTCTCCTTGAGGAACTCCTTGGCCACCTGAGCGCCGTACTTGTTGAGGATGTCCACCACGGGGCCGTCGGTGTGCTGGGATGCTTCGACGTTGGCGTTTAGCGACATCTGCTTGCGGTTGTTCATCATCAGGAACCGCTGCTCGGCGGGAATTGCCGAGGCTATGGTAACGAATGCGCAATGCTGCAGCTGGCCTGTACGGTCGGCACGGCCGTTGAACTGCGTCTGGAGGTCGGCGCGGTCCTGAGCCTCCCAAGTGATGACCACGCGCTGGCGACGGTCGGCGAAAACGGGACTGCTGTGGAGCGAGATTCCCGAGGCCATGACGCGGTTTCCCACCAGGACGTCGATTGCGCCGTCGTTGAAGCGGTCGGCCAGCAGTTTCTTGCTCTTGTTGTCGCGCTTGGAGGGTGCGGCGGGGTCGTTTGCGCGCACCGGGGGGTTGACGTACTGCAGGGTGTTGGCGCGCTGAGTGAGCTCGCCCACGCGGTAGCCGGCCTGCTGAATCATCTCCACGAAGTAGTCCACCGGGCTCAGGGGCAATCCGCTGTCGTATGCGCGGATTTTGCTCACGAGGCTGTTGTAGGCCAGTTCGGCGTCGGGGTTGCCGAAAAAGGCTTTGAGGTCGGCCACGGTGAAGGCGATGGGCTCGGTGGAGTAGGTGCGTTTGACGGTGCCGGTGCGGCCGGCGGGGATGTTTGCCGTGCCCTGCGCTTTGTAGGAAAAGAGGCTGTTGAGGGCCATGAGGAGGACGAGGGCGAAGTCGGCGCGTGCGAGCGATTCGCCGCTGTCGATGAGCCGCTTGAGGGTGCTCTCCATGGTGTGTGCTATCTGGACGATTGGTTTACGGCCGGCGCGGAGCTCGCGGAGGGTTACATCCACGGCGTCCCTGGCCTTGATTGCGAACAGGAGCTGGCGGATGGTGGGCGTTACGCGGGTGGAGAACTTGCCGAAGACAATCTTGGCCGAGGTGAAAGTGGCTTTGAGCGGGACTGCGCGCACATGGGTGCGGACCACGCTCTCGGCGTTTTTGTCGGCCAGGAAGGGCTTGATGTACTGGTCCTGGAAGTTGCGGATGTCGCTTATGAGGCCCACCAGGCCGTTGTACTGCTCACGGACCCGGTCGATGCGTGCGGCGTCGGTGCTGCAGTAGAGGGTGTTCTCGATGCCGTCCATGTTTCGCTGGCGGCGTATCATAGAACCCGATTCCACGAGCCCTTTGGCCATGACTTCCTGCAGGATGGGGCCTCCTTTGGATATGATTTCTATGAGTTCGTCGGAGGGTATCTTTGCCTCGCCGATGGCAGTTTTGAGGGCGTAGATTGGCATGCTGGCGGGGTACTTGGCGTAAGTTGCCGAGGAGAAGCAGACTCCGGCGCAGGTGCGGACGGCTTCGCGGAAGGTGGCGCCTATGTTGCTGTCGATGCCGGTGGCGTTATGGCTTTCGTCGAGGATGAGGTATGAGCCGCTGACGCACTTGAGCATTGCCTGCGCCTTGGGGTTGTCCTTGAGTGCGCGGCTCATCTGGGAGTAGGTGAGCAGGAGGAAGTCGAAGCCGGCGGGAATGGTGCCGGACTGGAGGAAGTCGGCCATCTCCTGCGGGGCGGGGAGGTTGTAGAGGACGTTGCCGGTGCGGTCGAGGATGCGTGCATCGCGGTCGGAGTTGAGGATGAAGGGGCGGAGGCTTCCGTAGCCGACGTCGTAGAGGTCGCGGAAGAGGTCGGTGAAGAGGGTTGATTTCTCCGTAACCACCACGGGGGCGTCGCCCTGGAGTGTTGCCCACTTTATGAGCATGGCCAGCTGGCGACCCTTGCCGACGCCGGTCATGTCGCCGAGGATGAACCCGCGGCCGCTGCGCATCTGCCGGATGGACATTGCCACGCCGTCGATCTGCTCGCCGCTGATCTTGTCCTCGATTTCGCGCGGACTCTCGCCCATCTCGGCGGCCACGAAGTCGATTACGCTCCCCTCCTCATGCTCAATCTCCTTGAGGCGACTGTGGACGGCGTGGGCCATGCCGATGGGAATCTCCGTTCCGATGCATTTGTTCGAGCCGTGAGGGATGTACTTGACTGTGCGCTCGGTAAGGTCGTACTCCTGGGCGTCGATGCGCTTGTTGAGGCTCGCCACATCGGCCACGGTTGTCATCTCGTCCACCAACCCGGCTGCAAAGCCCAGGCACTCCATGGCATAGGCGATGTTGGCCGTGCCGTTGTAGAGCGTTTCGATGTGCTTTGTGATGGTTTCTATGGCGGGGGCATCCCAGGCGTCCATGGCGACGATGCGCTCCGGGACGTGTTGCTGCACCAGGAGGCGGAAGAGCGCGCGGTAGGGGCGCACGTCGGCCCCGCGGAAGAGCAGGCCGTCGTCCAGCATCCCCGGGAGGTAGGGGTTGCTGAGAGTCGTGCGCCCGTAGGTGGTCACAAAGGTCTTGAGGTCGGTGTGGAGGTTCATGATTTTGGGTCAGGGTATCAAATTGTCGAAGTGTCAAATTGAAAATTGTCAAAATGACGAATTGAGGGATTTTTAGAGGATTTCCTGCCAGCCTTTCTTGATTTCTGTGGCGAGCATTTGGTCCAGGAGCTCGAAGATTTGCTCGCGGGAGTTGGAGATGCGGAGGTCGCGCCTGAGGGCTTCGGCGCGGGAGGGGCTGTAGTCGGTGTAGTGGAGGACATAGGCGGGGAATCGGCCGGTGTGCTCCTTGTTTGTTTTCCAGATCAGGAACTTGCGGACGCTTCGGAGGGCGCCGGTGGTTTTGACGAACACGCGCCGGGTGAGCCACTGCGACTGTGGGAGGGCGCTGAAGTCGACGGTCACGCCTTTGGAGAATTCGCAGAGGTCGGTTAGCTGGCTCTCGCGGGCATCTTCGGGGCATACGCTCTTGTCGGGGCGCTCGCGCACGAAGGTTGCGCTGTGGAGCTTCACGCCGGGGGCGCGGCCGATGGCATGGTAGCCGGCTTTGTAGTCGAATTCGAGGAGCATGTTCTCCTTGGGCTCGCCGGCAGCGTTTTCGCTCACGAAGTCTACGGCGGATATCTCCACCACGAGCTCCGGATGCACCATGGTGAAGGCGACGCTTC
This sequence comes from uncultured Bacteroides sp., assembly GCA_964397235.1. Lineage (GTDB taxonomy): Bacteria > Bacteroidota > Bacteroidia > Bacteroidales > Muribaculaceae > CAG-873. The sequence goes on from CAYNHP010000052.1 coordinate 8,583, forward strand.
GGGAGTCGGTCTCGACATAGTCCGACTCCACGCCTGCGGAGCGCAGGCGTCCGAAGAGGTCGCGGCGCTGCTGCTCGGTGAAGCCACCGCCGACGGTTGCGACCTGCCTGAGGGTTCCGTCGGGGTCGATGGTGGCGGTGAGGAGGTCGCGCACCATTCCCTTGTGGTCGCCCTCGCCTTCGGTGAATCCGATCACGGCCACGTCGATGGTGTGGCGGGGCTTGAGCTTGTAGACGAAGGTGTGGGGCGGATGTACGACCAGGCCCTCGGCGCCACCCTCGGTGACGATGGTGTCGAAGAGCTCGCGGACGTCGGCCACGCTGGTGCAGCGGTACCCCTGGACGGGGCTTACGCGCCGGCATCCTCGGCAGAGCGACTCGAGCAGGTCCATCTTCTGCCCGCGGGGGAGGGTGGAGGTGTCGCGGCCGGCCAGCTCAAGCAGGTCGAATGGGGCCAGGCGGAGGGTGTCGTGGAGGGAGGGGTCGGCGAGGGCCGTGGCCACGTCGCAGACGCGTTCGCGGCCGTTGGTGCGGAGGTTGGCGTAGAGTTCTGCGGCCAGCAGTGTCGATGTAACTCCCTGAGCTTTAAGTGCCTCGGCGAGTTCCTGCATGCATGGCAGAGAGTGAGGGGTGGAGGCACCACGGCTGCCGCAGGCTTCGAGGACGCCGTCGGCGTAGCGAATCAGCTGCATTACGCCGTCGAGCTTCACGGTGACGTAGAAATCGCTGCCGCCCAGCTTCTCTTCCAGTTTGTGGCCATCCACGAGGATAAACTTGCCGGCCACGCAGCGTTTGTAGTCGGCCGCAAGGGCCGAGAGGGGTTGTGTTTTCATAGCGATTTGAGTTCGAGATTGGTAAGATGGAGAATGAGGCAATAGCGGTCGTCGCCGTCGATTCGGCCTTCGAGGAAGGCCCGGTAGGGCGTGCCGCCGGTGCTCATGACCAGCGGTCCGACGCCCTTCTCGCCGGCTCCGAGCAGGAGCAGTGAGTCGGCGGCGGCCAGCTCGCGGGCTATGTCGTGGAGGAAGTCGAAGGTCAGGCCGTTGATATGGCGCACCTGGTATTTGCGGGTGAAGGCGAACATGCGCACGGCCTTGGCTTTTGGAATGAGCTTGCCGGTCCAGCGCAGTGGGCGTGCGATGTTGATGTTGGACCCGGTGGTGCGGTAGGGCCGAACTTCCTTCTCCTCGCCTTCGGGGGTGAAGAACACGCGGTTGCGGCTCACACGGCGGGCCACGTGGAAGTCGGCGTCGAGGAAGACTTTCTTGGTGCGGTAGAGGAACATGCCTGCGCGCTCGCAATCCACCTCAACGTCGCTGTTGGTCAGGCGGTCGCTGAGGTCGGTGCCATACTGCGCCGCCAGGGCTTCAATGGCTGTGGAGGGTGTGAACTTGAGCATCCGCACATTGCGGACTTCGTGCCCGCTGGGGTGGACCATGGCCACGCCGGTGCGGACGGCCTTTACGTCGAGGCCAATCTGGGCGTTGCGGGTGCGGGCGTTGGATATGTTGATGGCTCTCATGGGGGGTTATGGGTTTACGGGTTTAGGAGTTTAGGGGCATTAAACCTTAAACTAAAGGGTTAGAGCATGGAGAAATCCAGGATGTCTTCTTCGAGGGCGAGTTCTTCGTCGGGATTGTCCAGCTCGCCGACCTCCTCGAGGGCGAGGAATTCGTAGTCGGCGTGGGTTCCGGCGAGCATGAACACCCCGTGGTCGTTGGTGAGCAGATATGCCTGCTGTCTCTCATAGCCTCCGCGGTAGCTGAAGGGGAAGGCGTAGATGCGGTCGCCTACAAGGCCCTGAAGCACAGCCTCTTCGTCGCCGGTGAGGTGGTAGATTGTGTTGATGGTGAGGTTGAGCAGGTCCTCCACGGAGGCTTCGCGGTCAAGGACTATTTCGGCGTCGAACGACGATGCCACGCGCACGGGCATGATGCCGTCCACGGCGCCCGGGACCAGTTCGGCCCGGTCCACCCAGCGACCGTCGCCGTCGGCCAGCCCAATCTTTGTGGCGCCGGGGCAGATGATGTTGGTGCCGTCGCCATTGATGGCGCCCTGAAGACAGATGGCGCCGCTGTCGGTGACCGCGCGCAACTCAGTGTGACCGTAGAGGTGGTCGCGGTCAACCTTCCGGGGGCTGAGCTGGAACTGAAGGGCTCCGAGGGAGAATGTAAGTGACTTTGCCATAGTGTGTGGTTGAATTACACTGCAAAATTAGCGGCTGCGCTCCGAAGCGTTCCAAATTCAGCTGTCGGAAAAACCCGACAATCTTGCTGGCGGGGTGGGAAATTTTTCTTAATTTTGGGCGAAAAATTACCGCTGTGGAAGAT
>CAYNHP010000052.1:11011-15300 GCA_964397235.1 uncultured Bacteroides sp.
GGCGGGGTGGGAAATTTTTCTTAATTTTGGGCGAAAAATTACCGCTGTGGAAGATAGGTTCAACACATACATTGAAAATATGGACGGCGACGCGTGGCGCGCGATGTGCGTCAGCGAGGGGACGTTGCGCCGGTATGCCAAGGGGGAGGAGTTCGTGGCCATCGGCACGGTGGGGCGCTATATCGGCTATGTGGCCAAGGGACGGCTCAAATATGTGGCCTATTCCGACGATGGCACGGAGCATGTGATGGGCCTGGAGTTCGCCGGCGGGTTCGTCGCCGACTGGCCTTTCAGCCTCTACGGTCGGGCGGCCAAACTGGCCATTGTCGCCGAGTCCGAGTGCGAAATCTACTGCGTGGCGTTGAGCCGCATACGCCAGATGATATCCGAGAACGCCGACTTCAAGGACCTGGTGATGCACTCCACCGAGGCTGTGTTCACTACTGTCTACGAGCGCTACATCGACCTCTACTGCAAAAGTCCCCGTCAGCGGTACGATGAGCTTGTCACGCTCCACCCGAACCTGTTCGAGCAGTTCTCGCTCAAGGATATCGCTTCGTTTCTCAACATCACGCCCACGCACCTGAGCCGGTTGCGCAAGAAAGACTGCTGAGAAATGTTAAAATTTCGTGGTCTCAACATTTGTTGAGATTTTTCCGGTTGTCTTCCGCTAATTTTGCACCCGGAAACAAGCTTGAATACATGAAAACGATTTTTACGGCAATCATTGCGGGCATGATTGTGCTCCTGCTCATTATCTGATTGAGGCGTTAGGCGGTAGGTGTTAGGCGATTGGGCCGGGCCAGCCCGCCTGCCTTAACGCAGGGCCCTTTGTGACTTCAAGGAGCAAGCTCCTTGCACGGAAGACAAAATTTATGGCGTGTCGGCTCCCTATTGGGGCCGACACGCCATTTGCATATTCAGGCCGTTAATCTCCTACAGGGGTGGTGGGCGTCAGAGTTTCTATGATGGTGAAAAGGTGCTGCAGGCCGGGACCGTTGCATTGGTGGCCGAAGTCGTCGACAATCATCAGGCGGTCGGCCGGCAAGAGGGGGCGCAGGGCCTCGAGGTGGGAGGCGCCGAGGAGCTCGTCGGCAGTGGTGCACAGGGCATGGAGGTGCGACCCCTTTGCTTCGACGAGGGCGTCGAGGGGCGGGTAGGCGGCGTATTTGTCAAGGGTTTCTTGCGTGAGGGTGTAGGTCTGCCGGCTGTCGAGTCGCTTGCAGAAGTATTCGTGGGTCTGGCCGGCCCACATGGCCAGCTGTTGGCGAGGGTCGATGCAGGGGTTGACCACCACCACGTCGGCATCACCGCTCTCGCATGCCATGGCCATCCAGCCGCCGAGCGATGTGCCGATGATGATGCTCGGATGCTCCCGGGCGATGAGGCGGTTGATCTGCTCCAGCGATTCGTCGGGGTCGGCGGTGAGTTCGGGCGCGAGGATGCGGTAGCGGTCGCCGAACTGCTTTTCGAGCTGGCGTGGTTTGGAGCCGTTGGCTCCGGACATAAAGCCGTGGATATACATTATGGCCGGCTTGTCGGGTTGTTCTTGTTCGGTGCCCATAGTATTGATGTTCAGTGCGTTAATCATTATAATTATAAATGCCCAAATCATAATTCACATTTTTTCGATCATTATTTCTTCGGCGTTGATTTTGACTCCGCGCTTGAGGTAGCGGTCGAGGAATTGCTCGCCGCGGAGGTCGCCGGCCTCGATGGCGCGGACGCTCCATGCTGCGGCTCCCTGGTGGTCGGGCTGGCCGAGGCGGTGGTAGAATTCGGCGAAGTCGGCACCCAGGTGGCAGAGCTTTGCGAGGTAGAAGTAGCAGTCCTTGTGGCCAGCTTCAGCACCGGCGAGGGCGAAGCGGGCTGCTGTGCCATACTCGCGGGCTTCGATGCAGATGCGCGCCAGCAAGGCACAGACGTCGGTGCGTCCGCGGTCGTAGGCCTGAATGAGGAGGTTGCGTGCCCGGTCGGGGCGCACGGGCGTGCGGGTGAGGTTGCGGTAGGCTTCGAGGACGGCAGGGTCGGCGCCCAGGGCGGCCTTCCCGGCCTCGTACTCCTGGCGCCTTGCCCGCGCACTGAGGCTGACCAGCTTCATGTAGGTGTTGGCTTTGGGAGTGTAAACGCCGCTGTCCATCAGCCGCTTAATACCCTCGAGGCCCTCCTGGAGCTCGCCGGCGTCGATGGCCGCGAAGTAGAGTTCGGCGGCACGGACATAGTCGGGCGGCGCGGGCATCATCTCCTCGCTCATGCTGAGGACGTCCTTGCTCAGGAAGTAGGCCAGAGCCGCCATGGAGCCGGGGTCTCCCTGTGCTACGCCAGCCTCGGCGGCTGCGAAGGCTTTGGGAATATCGCCCTGAACGAAGTGGAACAGCGCCAGGCCCATGTATGCGCGCTTGAAGCCGATGTTGGCCGCTTCGGTGAGCATGGCCACGACGAGGTCGGCGTCAAGGTTGTGGTCCAGTGCGTAAGCCAAGGCCTGGGCGTAGAGGGTGCGTCCGCGCACGAACTCGGGGTCGTCGCCGGCCTTGTGTGTGCGCAGATAGCGGGTGTAGACGGCCGTGAGGCGGGCCCCGGTTAGGCCGTAGGGCACGCGGTGGCGCTCGCAGAGGCGGTGAAGGTAGTCCAGGGTCAGTTTTCCAGAGGCCTGGCGGTCGAGCATGAATTCGTCGAGGTGAACGGCGGTGTAGCCCGCGGCGCGCTCGAAGCCTTCGATGCTCTCCACGCGCAAAAGGCGTCCGCGGTGGATGGTGGATGAGCCGGGCATGAGCATCTGCTCCTCGAAGGTGATTACGTCCGGGCCGAGTTCCATCACGATGCTCGTGACGCTGCCCGGGTGGCGTGGACTGCTCTTTATGCGATATGACGTGCTCATGGCTGTGTGCGTTTATTGTATTGGAAATCAATGATATACCCGTTGCGGACGTCGAGCCAGAGTTCGAGGAGCGGGTGGTTGTTCACGCCGTTCTTGAACATCATCGTGGCCATGTCGGAGTCCATGCGGTCGGTCCCGCGGTAGTAAAGGCGGATGCGGCTGAGGCCGGTGCCGTCGGGGGCGCGCTCCTCGCGTGCTTCAAGCACACCGCTGCCGAATACGAGGTCGAAGATGCGCTCGGCGGCGTCGACGCCCTCGTTGAGCGCCTTCACCAAGCCGTCCAGGATGCCCGCGCCGCGGTAGGCGCGGTAGTACTCGCGCAGCATGTGGTGGCGCCCCTGCACCAGAGCCATGTGGGCGCGTCCCTGCCAGAGGTCGAAGAGCGTCGCGGCAACGTCGTCCAGCACCAGACCGCCGTGCTCGCCATGCTTGAGCTCGGGGAGGACGGATAGGTAGAGGATGACGTGGCCCAGGGAAGTGCGGGTCTTTTCGCGGGCAATTTCGATGGCTTCGGAGTAGTCATCACCGGTGTAAATGAGCGACTTAAGGCCCTCGATGGTGTCGCTGACGTACAACTTCGAGCTTATGCGTCGGAAGTCGGGGCAGTAGTCGGCGTGCGGGCGACCCTGGCGCATGAGGATGAGCTTCTCCGTGAGAGCCGGGAGGCTGTCGGTGCCTTCGCAGAGGCGTCCGGGCGGGCACAGGAGCACCAGGGGGCGCTTGCGTGGGCTGATGAGGTACTCCTCGATGAGTTCCTGGAGCATTGCGTTGGCGCGGAAAGCATGCAGGCGGTCGGACGGCATCAGGGCGCTGACGGCCTCGCGCAGCTCGGCCTCATCCTCCGGCGCATCGGCCGGACCGAGGGTCGCCTCCGACAGTTCGGCGAAGAAGTCGCGGCCAAGCACGCGGCAGATGGTGGTGAGGGTGTCGGTGGCGATGTGGCGCTTCTTGAAGATGTCGTAGACGGTCTGGCGCTCCTTGTTCAGGGCGGCGGCGAAGTCGGCCGGCTTCATGCCCCGGCGGCGCATCTCCTTGTTGATTTCCTCGCCCAGGTGGTAATCAGCCATGGCGCAGCGTTTTAGAGGTTTGAGGCTGCAGCTTGGTGGAAGCATGCGGCGGAATGTTTACAACGGTCAAATCCTTGATCATAGCAGTGGGTTTGAATTACACTGCAAAAGTAGCATAAATCCCGGAACATGCAACATCCGCGCCTGTCGGAAAAAAACGACAGAGGGGTTTTGGCGTTAGGGCGCAAGCGGAGGGCAAGGGCGGAGCAAGCTCTGCGGACACTGACAAAAGGTTTAGGGGTTTATGGGTTTAGGGGTATAATTGGGGCCTCACTGCGTTCGGCCACGATGTGAGGGCTGCCGTGTTTCGGCAAGGGGTTGGCGTTAGGACGCACCGAACGTGC
>CAYNHP010000053.1:0-15055 GCA_964397235.1 uncultured Bacteroides sp.
AGCAGGACAGCGCCGACCTGGCCGCGGCCATGCGCCAAATGAGCGACGAGGAGTTTATTGCCCTGGTAGACACGACACGCCCCACTTCTACTTTTTGCGCTTCCTTTTCTAAGTCTTTCAGGAATTTCGAAGTTTTTGGCGAGCCGGAAAATAACTATAATTGCGTTGCCGAAGAAAAGCGACGCTGCTCCGCGGAGAGTCAAGAACCAACGACGCAGTCCATTGTTTTGGCCAAAGGCCAATCGTTCAGCTTCACGCCCGCGTCCAAGCGCAAAAGCCCCTGGCTCGCAGTGGCGGCAGTAGTGGCTGCTGTGTGCATCCTGAGCGTCATATTGGTGGTAAATCACCGCAACAACGCCCTGTGCGAAAGAGCTTTGATGATGGGAATGTCATACGGCGTACCTAACAATACCATCGTATATTTCGAGGAGCCATCCATAGCCGAGGTTAAGGCCCAACTCCCGGCCCTGAAGCAACGCTACGAGGCCTCATTCACCGAGCAGGACGGCACCACAATCTACACCGACGACTTCCTACCCGCCGGCTGGGACCTCGCCATGGCCTACCTCGCCCTCCACCGCAAAGCCGACGCCACCAAGGTCCTCCGCCAACTTGCCGACCGCGCCCAAGCCACCCCCTTCGGCGACCTCTGCCGCGACATCCTCCGAACCCTCAACTAACCGGCCAACTGATTGGCTATCAATGCCGTAGGGACGCACGTTCGGTGCGCCCTAAGGTGCGTCCCTCAGATTAATTTACAGAAAAACGCAAAAAAATCGGTCTAAACTATTGCATTTCGCAAATTAATGTTGTATCTTTGCAATGTCAAACCGGCGTAGCGGTTCACTCTATCAGGCGGTTTGTCCAAAACCAAGCCGCGGAGCGGCGTCGTTGTGAGTAACCCCTGGTGAAGCGAAGCGAAGCCTGGGGTAAAACACGACAACGAAAACAGAGCCTAGAAGAGGCGATGTTGCGGCAAATAATTATGAATTATGCATTATGTCATCGCCGTTAGGCGCTTGCGCAGCAAGAATTATGCATTCCCTTAAACTTTAAACCTTAATCTCATATGACCGACACACTTAAATTCAAGCCCGAGTGGTTCGAAATTCTCAACCGCAGGAGCGCCGAAGTGCGCGATGCCGTCATCGCCGCCGTAACCGTTTATTTCTACACCGGCACCGAACCCACTATCACCAACGAAGCCGCCGCCATCGCCTTCGACTTCATCCGCCACGAAATCGACGCCGCCCGCGCCCGCCGCAACAAGCGCCTGGAGAAACCTATGGAGGTGGCGAGCTCCCGCTCGCCACAACGGCCCGCAACTCCAAATGAAAGTATGGAGGTGGCGAGCTCCCGCTCGCCACAACGGCCCGCAACGCCTAATGAAAAAATGGAGGTGGCGAGCTCCCGCTCGCCACAACGGCCCGCAACGCCTAATGGAGGGACACTCGTTCGGAGTGTCCTAAGGGCGAAAGCGGGTAGTCCGGCCCCGAGGACGCACCGAACGTGCGTCCATACATCCTTGACTTTCAACCCTTTGCTAAGGACAAAAAGAAAATGGCATCCGAAAAGCCGGAGCCTAAAACACCGCAAAGGCATCCGACTTGCTCGAATTCTAAGTCGGCGTCCCTTCGGAACGCCCAAATTAAGGTGGGCATTATAAACCGCCAGCGCCTCCGGCGCAAGCGGATTCTATAAGTCAACGTCCTTTCGGACGTTCCCCCGCCGATTTTATGAACAATGCTGTCCTCGAGCGCGTTGTACAGGCGTAAAATCTTGAAAATATGGAAACAACACAACCGAAAAAGGTAGCCGACCAGGTTGCCGAAATGATAGCCGATGCCGGCGTGAAACACATCTACGCCATAACCGGCGACAGCCTCAACGACCTCACCGACGCCCTGGTGCGCGACGGCCGCGTAAAATTCGTCCACATGCGCCACGAAGAATCCGGCGCCTTTGCCGCCAGTGCCGAAGCACAGCTCACAGGGCGCCTCGCAGCTTGCGCCGGCAGCAGCGGTCCGGGCCACGTGCACCTCATCAACGGCCTCTACGATGCCCAGCGAAGCAACGCACCCGTGCTCGCGCTGGCCTCCACCTGCGCCTCGGCTGTGTTCGGAACTGAATATTTCCAGGAAACCAACCCCACGCTGCTCTTCTCCAACTGCAACGTCTACAACGAAATGGCCACCACGCCCACCCAGGTGCCCCATATGCTTCAGGCAGCCATGCAGGAGGCCATCGGTCGCGGAGGCGTCGGTATTGTCGGCCTGCCTGCCGACGTCATCGGGCAGCCCGCCGTAGCCTCATACGCCACCACTACCCCGCTCTACACCGACCGCCTGCCCGAGCCATCGGAGGCCGAAGTCGACGCCGCAGCCGAGCTCATTAACAACGCCAAAACCGTAGCCATCTTCGCCGGCTCGGGGGCAAAAAACGCCGCCGATCTCGTCAATGCCCTTTCCCTGAAGGTAAAGGCACCCGTTGGCACCACCTACAAGAGCCAGCTTGAACTCATGGGGAAATGTGCCAACTACGTAGGCCACATGGGTTACCTGGGCATGTGGTCGGCCGAGCAGGCCATCGCATCGGCCGACGTCATCGTGATTCTCGGCATGAATTTCCCCTACCCCGGCTTCTTTCCCGCCGACAAGAAGACCATCCAGGTGGACGTTCGGGCCGAACGCCTCGGACGCAAAACCAAGGTCGACGTCGGCGTCCGCTCCGATACAGGCCTCTTCCTCGAAGCTCTCCTGCCGAAAATCCAAGCCAAGACCGACTCCACCTTCCTGGACAAAGCCCTGGCCGACTACGCCACTATCCAGGCCAAATTCCGCGAACCCGTCGAGCATCCCGGAACCAAAGGCGCAATCCGCCCGGAATACATGCTCAGCACGCTGGACCGTCTCGCCGACGACAACGCCGTTTTCACCGTCGACACAGGCATGAACAACGTCTGGACTTCGCACTACCTCACCGCCAAGGCCGACCGCCGCATGATCGGCTCCTTCTCCCACGGTTCCATGGCCAACGCGATGCCTATGGCAATCGGCGCAAAATTCGCATGCCCCGACCGCCAGGTCATCGCCATCTGCGGCGACGGCGGCTTCTCGATGCTCATGGGCGAACTGCTCACCATCATCCAGTACCAACTCCCCGTCAAACTGCTCGTGGCCGACAACCGAAGCCTCGCATTCGTAAAGTGGGAAATGGAAATGGCCGGCCTTAAGGCAAACGAAACCAACCTGACCAACCCCGACTTCGGCAAGATGGCCCAGGTGATTGGTTTCCAGGCCGAAACCGTCGACGACCCCGCCCACCTCGAAGCCGCCATGACCCGTTGGCTTGCTGCCGAAGGCCCTGCCCTGCTCAGCGTAGTCACCGACACCGACGCCGCATCCTTCAGCTTCTCCGAGCAGCTCATGCAATCAGCCAAACCCGGCAACCCACTGAGTAACTTCCTCCCCCTGGGCAGCTGACCGGACGATATTGAAGTGGCGAGTTCTCGCTCGCCATAATACCTCGGCCGAAGGCCGCCCGACGAACGCTTGGTGGTCATTGTCCGATTTAATTCGAGATTAATCTCGATAAATCATGATAAATCTCGATAAATCCTGAAAAACAGATGTGAGGACACCAAAGGGAGGCATGGAAGCCTCCCCTCCTATCGTAGATGCGTATTGTGGCGAGCGGGAGCTCGCCACCTCCATACCTTAGGCCGCTCAAACGTACGTCCTGAAGGACGTTAATCCAATTCAGAAGCGATATATGAGGGAAATCGAGAGGCTCAGGCGCGAAAGGCGCGAGGAGGAGGTGAAGTTGCTGAGAGGGGTGACCTGGGTGCCTGTGGCCACGGTGTAGGTCACCGGGGCGTTATCGGCACTGAAAGTGCTCTTGCCCGAGCCCTTGAAGGTGTTGGTGAATCCGGCCTCATAACCGATAGCTACGTCGGCGTACACGGGCCCGTGTACCCGCACCTCAGCGCCAACTCCAACCATGAACGAGGCGCCAAAAGCGTTCTTTTCCGGCGCCAGGGCCTGATTCTTGTCAAGGTTGACGGTGCCGAACTCGTTCATATACGAGGCGTCAATCATCAGGTCGTCGTAGATAGGATAGACGCCGTAGGCTGTGGCTTTGCCGCTGCACTGGCTCACCTTGGAGGAGGTGACGAAGCCGAGCTTGAAGCCGGCCAGGGCATGAACGGCCACCGTCGGGTTAATGTGATAGCGGTAGTTGATGTAGATAGGCACGAGGAAGCGCCCGGCACTCACTTTCTGGTGGAGGTCGTTAAGCTGGTAGTGGCGGATGTAGGGCACGCCGTCCATATCGGCCTGCGCAGGTGCCGCATAGCTGTAGGCGAGCTCCGGGAGGCCGGCGGTCATTGACATGGAGCCGTAGCCGAGCCCGATGTTGGCCTCGAGCGAGTTCTTCTCCTTGCGCCAGAAGGTATAGCCGAAGTCGACGCTGAAATCGGAGGCCGAGCTTTTGGGATCTACCTCCCCCAGGGTGCTTTTGACGCTCATGGCGCTGCCGAGACCGATGTCGGCCGTGACCTTCACTGCGAATTTCTCCTCTGAGGGGGTCTGAGCGGCAGCCGTCAATGCCGTGAGCATCGCCGCCGCAATATATAATGCTTTGATATTCATGATTTTCGATGAATTAACGAACGATTATTTTCTTGGCCTTTAGTTCGGAGTCGCAGTCGCGTGTCACAATGTACGACCCGGCCACGAATTGGTTCAGCTCAATTTCCTCCCTGCCGGCCTCGGTAGCGGAATATGTCTTGGAGAAGACCATGACGCCCGCTGCGTTGTAGACGGCCACGCGCGTATCTTCCGCCGTGCTGACTTTGATGGAAATCTTTGAAGGAGTGACGGTTATCCATTCGTCATCCTCGAAGCCGCCGCGGCCGGGCTTGTAGCCGTACTCGGACGCGTCGAAGCAGACTTCCTCACGGCCGTCGAGGTGGCGGAGGTTGCTGGTGGCGATGTGTCCGGGTTCGATTTCACGCACGGAGAATGCCCAGAAGTCATTGGCATCGTTATTGTAAACATCGGCCGCAACATGGCAGTAGCGCAAGTTTGTTTCGGCAAGGATGGTGGATTTACCTTCGGGGCTGGTGTAGCCCACCACGTAGGAATAGCCCTGCGAGGTAAGTTCGGCGTCGGTGATGGGCATCATGATTACGAAGGTGCATGTGGTGCCGTCGCCCTTGCGCAGGAGCTGCTTGGGCGTAAGGGGACGGTCGTGGACAATGACTGTACCCATGCCGTTTTTACCCGCGGCGTTAATGGCGGTGATGATTGCGCTGCCCGCTCCGGTGCCGGTCACCTTGCCGTCGACCACATCGGCGATGGCGGGGTTGTTGGAGAACCATGTGACGGTTTTGTCCGTGGCATCTTCGGGTTCGATTATAGCTTTGAACTCCACTTCCTGGCCCACATAGATGTGCACCTCGAGGGGGTCAACGATGATGTTTGACACCTCTATGGTACGGGGAATTACTGTCAGGAGGCATTCGTCGGTAAGACCGTTGGAGGAGGAGGCGTAGATTGTGGCCTGGCCCACGCCGAGGGCGATGACCATGCCATCGGTGGTCACGGATGCAACGGCCCAGTCGGACGATTTCCACGTGATGGTCTTGTCCGTTGCGTCGTCAGGCTTGACGATGGCCGTGAGATTGTAAGTGTCCTCAACGACGAGTTCGAGCGTCTTGGGCGTGAGGGAAATCTCAGCCACCGGGGTCACGTCGGGCACCACGGTCACGTGGCAGTAGCCGAAGACGCCGTTGTGGGCCGTAGCGGTGATGGTTGTGGAGCCGACGCTCACGGCGGTGACTATGCCACTGGCATCGACGGTGGCGATGAGGCGGTCCATGGAGGTCCAGGTCAGGGTCTTGTCAGTTGCGTTATCCGGGGCTATGATGGCCAGCAGGTCGGTGGTTCGGCCCACGCGCATGAGGAGTTCGGTGTTGGTGAGCCCGACGCTTTCCACGGGGATGAAGCCGGGGAAGACGGTGACGATACACTCGACGGTGAGACCGTTGGACGACGAGGCGTAGATTGTTGCGACGCCCTCAGCCACGCCGGTTACAACTCCGTCGGCATCCACCGTGGCGATGGCGAGGTCGGACGACTTCCATGTCACCGTCTTGTCCGTTGCATCGGCCGGGAGTACGGTTGCGACCAAGGTGAAGGTTTCTCCCACTTCAATTCCGATATCGGTGGGTTTGATGGTCAGGTCGGTGACTGCGATTATGTCCTGGGGGTCCTCGACGGTAACGGTACATATGGCAGATACGTCGGGGTCGGAGACGGATGTCGCTATGACGGTGGTGACGCCGACTGCGTTGGCCGTCACGAGGCCCTTATCGTCGACAGAGGCGATGGAGGGGTCGGTAGCCTCCCAGGTCACCTCCTTGTTGGTGGCGTTGTCGGGGCGTACGATGGCGGTGAGTTCCGAGGTGAAGCCCACACGCATGAGCAGGTCGGTGTTGGTGAGCGAGATGTGCTCTACCGGAACATCGAGCGGGGTCACCGTCACGGCGCATTCGGCCGTCAGACCGTTGGACGACGAGGCGTAGACCGTAGCCTCGCCGGCGCTGACTCCTGTCACGAGGCCGTTTTCGTCCACCGTGGCGATTGCGGCGTTGGACGACATCCATGTGACTGTCTTATCCGTGGCATCATCGGGTTTAATTGTTGCGATAAGTCCGAATGTTTCGCCTTCGAGGAGTTCGATAGCAGTTCGGTTGAGGGTTATTTCTTCAACGGCAATGATTCGCGGAATGACCGTTACGGCGCACTCGGCCTTCACGCCATTCTCGGCGGTTACGGTGACGATGGTGAAGCCGGGTTTAATTGCGGTGATGACGCCGTTGGCATCCACGGTGGCGATGGTGGGGTCCTCGGAGGTCCAGGTAATATCCTTTTCAGTGGCGTTTTCGGGGTGAATGATGGCCAGGAGTTCCGAGATATCGCCTTCGACGAGCAGCAGCTCGGTGTTGGACAGTGAAATACTTGTCACTTCGATATAGTCGGGTACCACAGTGACGATACATTCAACCATCAGACCGTTGGACGACGATGCGTAGATGGTAACCGTGCCGGGTGCTACGCCGGTGACGACGCCGTCGGCGTCGACCGTAGCCACCGCTGTGTTGGACGATTCAAAGGTCACTTCCTTATGGGTGGCGTCGGCGGGGGTGATGGTGACGCTGAGGGGGAGCTGCTGGCCGACTTCGATGATTTCTTCTGTGGGATCGATTTCGATGCCGGTGACGGATATCACTTTGTCCGGGTCCTCAACGTACACTTTACAAATGGCGGTGACTTCGGGGTTGGAGACGGAGGTGACGATGACGTCTGCCGTTCCCTCAGCTATGCCGGTGATGATACCGTCAGGGGTGACGGTGACGATGGACTCGTCTTCGGATTGCCATGTGACGGACTTGTCCGTTGCGTCGGCGGGTCGCACAATGGCAATGAGAGCCGTGGTGTAGCCGATACGGATGTAGAGTTCGCTGTTGGACAGGGAGATGCTTTCAACGGGGGTGGGAATTACCTTGACGAGGCATTCGGCGGTTTTTCCTTCGCAGGTGGCAGTGACGGTTGCTTCACCGAGGGCCACGGCGAGGATGTTGCCGGAGTTGTCGACCTTCAGGACGGTTTCGTCGCTGCAGGCCCAGTTGACAGTGGTGACCGATGCATCCCAAGGCACGACGGTAGCTGTCAGGGCGTCCATGCCGCCGACGTACATTTCGATTTCGTAGCGGTCGAGCTCGACGGCTTCGGTGAGGATAACGCCGGTGACGTCGCAGGTGGCGGTTTTGCCGTTTACGGTTGTAGCGGTGATGACTGCGGAACCTTTATAGACGGCAGTGACCACACCCTCGTCGGTAACCGTGGCCACGGACTCGTCCGAGGAGGTCCAGACGATGTCGCGCTCGGTGGTGTATTCAGGGTTGTAGAACTGAGTCAGGGTTGACGTTTCATCCTTTACAATAGTGAGCTGCGATGAACTGAGAGCGATGCTGATTGGGCTGACTCCAAGGGTTGTCGACGTGGAAGTGAGGGCCACGTCGCGGTCGCCGGCGCCGACAAATTTAATCTGTTCGATCTTCACGTCGGAAGATTTGAAGTCCAAAGCGGCGTCCACTTCCATACGCATGAGCACACCCGAAGAGCCGACGAAGGCCTGCTGGGAAGCGGCGGTTGAATAGCATCCCAGGTAGTACTTGCCGGATTTCTGGTTAGCCACCACCACGTAGGAATCGTCGGCGCGCTCGGGATTGAGCGAGATGGCCGGCTTTCCCTGGGCGTCTGTCTGCAAGGTGAGGCCGGCGGGGATAGTAACCACGGCCTGGAAGCCGAAGAAAGGCGTGGCGTTGTCGAGCACAAATTCGAGGGTTGCAGGCTGGCCGGGCTCGGGGGCGGTCTGCTGCACGTAGAAACTATTCTGCGCGGAGCCCCCCGGAGCGGCAAAAGCAAGCATCAGCCCCAGCAGAGTCAGTATCTTAGTCAGTTTTTTCATCGCATCGGTATGAGATAAACATGGGGACACACGTGGTGTCCCCATGAACGATTATTTTACAGCAATTTTAGTGGCGACGCCGTCGACGGAAATAATGTACATTCCGTTTTCGAGTCGGATATATTCCTGGTCGGACTCACCGACGAAGGCTCTGATTGTACGGCCGTCGATGGTGTAAACGCCGATGGCCTTACCGGCGGCGTCGTTGATTATGATGCCGTCGGGAGCATAGTCGTAGTCGACTTCACCGCCGCGGACCATTGCGAGGCCCGACTGGCCGTTGCCGGCGCGGGAGGTCAGGGCGTAACAGTTGGAGGCCAGGTCGGAGGCGATTATGTTGGAGATGAGCACATCTTCGCTGCGGAGGTCCTTGCCGCTGACGGTGAGACTGAGCAGGGATGCAGCCGTGGGAGCGAAGGCTGCGTTGTCGGGGGCGAAGAGGATTACGCGGGTGGTGCGGTCGTCGAGGTTGGCGGTGCTGAGCACGTGGCCGCAGACACGGTCGCCGGCCTTAACATCCTTCAGGCGAACGCCGGCGGGGAGGGTGATGTCGGCCTGGAGGGCCACATACTCGCCGGAGTTGACCAGGTACACGGGGATGACGCCGTTGATGTTTTCGCCAACTTCGAGTGCATCGAGGTCGGCTTCCCCGGCGCCCTTCATAGCGCGGGTGCGGGCTTCCTTGACGGCTTTGGCGGGTTGTGCCAAGGCCACCTTGATGGCTGCGGATGCGTCGGAGATGGAGATGGTGCCATCCTTATTTACATCGGCGCCCTCGCTATAGAACTCGTCCCATTCGCTCCGGCTCATATCGGGGCGTTTGGTGCGCCAGTTGGAGAGGACTTCGGGGTTCTGGACCACGTAGTTTGCGATGTTTACGGCGTCGTTGACGGTGAACAGGGCGTCCCAGTTGGCATCCGCTACCTGGGGATAGACGGAGAGGGTTACATCGTGGTAGAAATGATGGTCGGTCTCGACATGGACGTTGGAGCGGCCTACAGCCTTGAGGGTAAGGGAACCGTCGTGAGCCGGATTTACATCGGCAATGACACCGTTGGCGAGGGTCCAGGTCATCTTCTGGCCGTCCAGAGGCCGGGTGGAATTGATGAAGTAACCTGTCTCGGTGGGATGGAGCAAGGGCATCTGGAGGCGGGTGGGCTGGTCCATAATGATGCCGGGTTCGATTCTGTGTTCGTGCACGCTCCAGGCTTTCTTGAAGTCGTCGAGGCATTTTGCCTGGACGTAGATTTTGCAGTGGGGCTCGGTGAGCTTGCGTTCGCCGATCATCTTGGGCGGAGTTTCGGTGTAGACCTTGATTGTGGTGAGCACACCGCAATCGTCGAAGGCATTTTCGCCAATCTGCAGCAGGGACTTGGGCAGGGAGGTGACGGTGAGTTTTTCGCAATAAAAGAATGCTTCACGGCCAATCACTTCCACGCCTTCGGGGATGTTGATGTTCTCGAGCTCGATGCAATTCTTCATTGCAAAGTCGCCGATATTTTTGAGCTTCCAATTCTGGGAGCGTTCGAACCGGCGCAGGTGGCGGCAGTCCATCAAAGCGCCCATTCCGATTTCCTCAATGTCGTCGTGCATAGCGATGGTGAGAAGACCGCGGCAATCCCTGAACACTTCGGGGTTGAGGCGCGTCACCTTGCGGGGCACATCAAAATAGGTCAGACCGTAGCAGTTGGCAAAAGCACGTTCGCCAATGTTGGTGATGGACTTGGGGAGGTTGATTTCAAGGAGGTTCTTGCACCCGTTGAAAGCCTCCTGGCCGATATCGAACACCGATTCGGGAATATTGATGCCGACGAAGTTGAGGTCGTCTTCGAAGGCATCGTTACCGATTCGAATAACCTTATAGGACTGTCCGAAGTAATCACTGTTGGGATCAATGTTCTGCACATATTCGGGCACGTCGTAGGTTGTAGGTTCGGTAGCGGCAACGGCCGGGCCGGCGACTTCGCAATAGGGGTGGGGCTTATTGCTGAGTACACGGAAACGGAGGTTGTTCTTAACTTCGAGAACGCGCTCCAGATGCAGGAGCTCCTCGTCCTCGGCTACAATTTTATAGAAGAGAGCCCAGGGGTTGATTCCCTTGAGGTTTTCGAGTTTAGAATAGGGGGCATATAGAGTCGCCTCGTGGCTGGCATATACCTTGGGCGAGAAGAAACCTTCATCAAATGCTTTGGGGGTGGAGGCGAGGTATTTAACGGACATGGCGCTGTCGCAGTCCACGAAAACTCGGCTTCCTTTTTCCAGGGAAGCGGGTACGGTAATCTCCTTCACACGCTTGCAGCCGGAGAAGGCATAGTCGCCGATATTTTTAATGCCTTCGCTGAGTTGAATCTCCGGGAGGTTAAAGCATCCGTTGAAGGCCATGTAGGGAATGGTATCCAATGAGCCGGGGAAATTGATGCCGGGCATTGATTCACATCCGTAGAATGCTCCCTCGCCCAATGAGGTCAGGCTCTGGGGCAAGGTAACGTTCCTGGTAGGGTAATCTTTCAATTCCCATATTATGGGACAGGCCGATATGCCGTCTTTGTTTACAATATAATCGGTTATGGTAACCTCCACATCCCTGACGCCGAAGAAAGTATCGCTGAAGCAATTCTTGAAGGCGTATTCACCGATGGAGTTTACGGCGCTACCCATATTCAGCTGGACGAGGTTGCTGCAGCCGTCGAAAGCGTGAGCTCCGATTGAGCGGACTCCTTCGCCAATGGTTAAAGAAGCCAAACCGTAATTATAATAGTAATACTTATTGATATATGTGTTTTTCTTGTCGTTATCGTAGTACTTACGGGTATTGACAGCACATCCATAGAAGGCATAGTCCCCGATTGAAGTTACGGCGTCGGGAATTACGACAGAAAGGTTGAAAACCTCTTCGGCGGGTGGGGCATCAAACATCGCTTCGGAGAAGCATCCGTAGAAAGTATAGGGCTTAATCTCGGTGATGCCTGAAGGGATTGTCAGCGCCATCACATTCTTGGAGTGCATGAATGCAGAGTCTCCGATTTCGACGATAGACTCCGGAAGGTAAAGTGTGGAAAGAGCGGTGGATCTGAAGGCTGCGTTGCCGATTTTCTGCAATCCTTCGGGTAAATAAATTGTTTTGAGGTTTTCACAGCTGTCGAAGGCATGGTCGCCTATGTACTTCAGCGTTTGGGGCAGTTCGAGTTCCTTAATATCGGTGTTATATGCAAAAGCGTATGGCTTTAATGAGTCAATGGCGGCATCGCAGATATTGGTATAGTCTTTACTATAGTCCATATTGTCACAACCGTTGAAAGCATAAGCACCGATGCTGCCTCTTTCCTCGACATCCGCTGGTTCCCACCATACATATTCCAAATTTTTACAGTTGTTAAAAGCGTAGTCGCCAATTGTTACAGCCGGATTTCCCAATTCAACAAACTGGAGGCCGCTATAACTCTCATAATCAGAATCTAAATCCCGGAGGCTACAACCGTCGAAGGCGTGTGCGCCAATATGGGTAACCGTTTCGGGTAAGCTGACGTACTCCAGAATGACGCAATTAGAGCAGGCATAATCGCCGATTCTTGTGACGGTTTCAGGTACATCAAACGCGTTCATACCCGAAGGAGCGCGAAGCAAAACGGTGCCTGTAATATCCAGGAGCAGCCCGGACTCGGAAGTATAGAGTGGATTGCCGTCCTCAACTACTATCTCCTCCATGTTGAGACAGCCGGCGAACCAGTTGTCCGTCAGGTCTTTATCAAAATCGGAACGAATGACAACAGTTGTTATTCCAAGGCATCCTGCATAAACGGAATCGCCCATTTCGACATTAAACAGCTGGGCCTCCTCAAGGGCTATGCAGTTTTTGAAGGCATGCGAGCCGATGCTCTCCAGAGATTCAGGGAAGTTGATTGACTCGAGTGCGCCGCAATCGGCGAAGGCGCCATCGCGGATTTTTGTTACACCTTCTTTGATATTTGCCTTAACGATGCTCGGGAGTGCTGAAACGACTTCAGTCCCTTCGTAATAGATACCGTCCTCCAGGCCTTCTTCATCGAGGATTTCGTCTAATCCCTGAAGGTTGTAACAACCGATGAATGCAGATTTGCTTATGGAATCCACTGCCGGAGACATGGTAATGGATGTGAGATTGCCGCAGTAGGCAAAGGCGTAGTCGGGAATCTTGGTGATGTTCTCGCTGAGTGTAATTCCGGGCATGCGTGTCGCGCCCTGGAAGGCTCCAACGCCCAGGGATGTGACACTGTTCGGGAGGGTTACCTCCAGAGAAGCGATAGTACAGCCATCTTCAGGACAGCTCATGCAGTTGGAGAATGCATAGTCGCCGATGGTGGTCAGTGCATTACCAAACTCTATCTGCCCGAGGTGACGGCAACCATCGAAAGCATGGGCCCCGATGGTGGTTACCCGACTTCCGATTTTGAGCTCACTGAGGCCATAAACGTAACGGTAGTCGCCGCCCGGTCCTCGCTCTCCCGCATGCTGGTAACACCCGGCAAAAGCATAGTCGCCAATAGTGGTCACTTTGTCGGGAATAGTGAATGAAGCAATGTTCCTGCAATTGTAAAAGGCATAGTCGCCAATTGAAGTAACCTCATCGGGAAGTTCGTTCAGCATAAGCCATCCGCAACCATAGAAAGTAAAGGGATTCACTTTCTTGAGACCGGAGGGGAGGGTTACGTATGATAACTTTGCGCACTGATAGAAAGCTGAATCACCGATTTCGGTGACATCTTCGGGGATTATGATTTCCGGCAGTGTTATGCAATCCTTAAAGGTACCGCTGCTGATTTTTTTGAGGTCGGAGGGAATCACTACAGATTGGAGCTCGGGGCAATTGCGGAATGCTCCGGAGCCGATTTCACCGGCAGAGCCCTCTATACGGATTGACTTCAGCTGGGGATTGTCGGCGAAGGCGTTATCAGCAATAATGGTTTTATCGCTATAGATTGTTACGGCGTTGGTGTGCCAACTGTTCACATAGGCTTCACATTTATCTATGATATCTTTATGCACGCTTTCGGATGTTCCAAAGTTCCAGTTATGCCAGTTATCGTCCATGTTGTGAAACAAGGATCGGGGATAGAACCAGTTGAGGTCATCGTAATAGATACGGCCTCCTTTGACCCTGACAGTTTTTATTGTTTGATTTTTGAAGCAGTTAAAGAATGCATACTCTCCGATACTTTCGATAGAAGAAGGTATATCCAATCTCATAAGGCTGCAGTTCGCAAAGGCATAGGCGCCAATGCGGCCTTTTTTGTCGACTTGCGGCTGGGGATACTTGAGCCCGCTGCACTTCAATTCTTCGCCAATGGTAACGAGTTCCAAAAATTCACAACCGTAGAATGCGTAATCGTCGATGACACAACTCGGATTGGGGATTTTGACTTTGCAAATACCATAGTTCAACTCGTTGTCTTCTCTTTCGAAGTAGCATCCTTCGAAGGCGTGTTTTCCGATATATTCCACAGAGGCGGGGAGAAGCAGATAATCGTCCAGGCCGGTCAAACGGCCGCCATATCCATAGATGGGCAGGTCTATGTTTGTGACGAAATTTCTTATAATCAATCCATATTGATCACCTTCCGTAAAATGGCCGGTGGTGAGGTTGTGGCAGTTTCGGAAGGCATAATTGCCGATATACTTGAGGTTTTCGGAAAATTTGATGTACCCTATGTTATGGAGCACCTTGTTTTCGCACATGTTGAAGGCATAGTCCTCGATGCGGGTAATGGAGTTTGACATTATGACGGACCGGATTGCGGGACAGTCGTCAAATGCCATCTTGCCGATGGTTGTGACGGTGTATTCTGTTCCGGTATCGGAGTCGACAACTTTATCGGGTATGAGGATATCCTGCATTTCCAGATATGAGGGGTCGAACACGACCTCCACGGTCCTGTCGGTTTCGGAAATGATATTGTAGGTTAATGTTACAGGGTTCTCAAGGGTCATAACCTCAAAACCACCGGTGGTTGATGTTCCAAGGTCGTACTTGGAGTACTGGTAACCGAGGCTGTAAGGCAGAGCATCTCTTTCCGGATAAGAGTATGTGAATTTGCCGTCGGAAGCCGCAGATATTGGCAGGGCTATCGAGAGCAGTGCTATCAAGGATACAAGAAGCTTTTTCATATGTAGAGAGATGTGTTGTATTTATAGAAAAGGTCGGTCAAGCACCCGCGGGGGCACGACTTAGCCATTAAGTGCTTGTATATGTCTGGTTTATAGGCTTTTAATGTTCGGTTTATAATTTATCCTAAAAGTGCGGAAAGTTGGCACTTTTGGGCAAAGTGCTATTTTCCGCGCAAAGATAATTATAATTTTTGAAAGCAACAAGAGGAGATAGTTAATTTTTTGAGCAGAATGTAGGATTTTGTTGCATTTTGGATTGATTTAGGAAGAATGAGCACCCGGAGACAAACCTCTTTTGCGAGCCCGGTTCTCGGCCGAGCTCTATACCCTTAGGACGCACCGAACGTGCAATGCGGTTCAAATAAGATTCAAATGGGAT
>CAYNHP010000054.1:0-14529 GCA_964397235.1 uncultured Bacteroides sp.
CCACGGACGCCGCAACATAGCCTGCCTCACCATCGCCCCCACCGGCACCACCAGCCTGATGACGCGCACCTCATCCGGTATCGAGCCCGTGTTCATGCCCGTGTACAAGCGCCGTCGCAAAATCAACGCCGCCGACCCATCGGCACGCGTGGACTACGTCGACGAGTCGGGCGATGCTTTCGAGGAGTACATCGTTTACCACCCCAAGTTCCTGGATTGGATGCGTATCAACGGCATTGACACCGCCAAGCACTACACCCAGGCCGAAATCGACGAGCTCGTGGCCCGCTCACCCTATGCCGGCGCCACCGCCGCCGACATTGACCATCTCGAGAAGGTGAACATGCAGGGCCGGATTCAGAAGTGGGTGGACCACTCCATTTCCGTGACCATCAATCTGCCCGCCGACATCTCCGTGGAGGCCGTCGACGCCCTCTACCGCCGCGCATGGCACGCCGGATGCAAGGGTTGCACGGTTTATCGCGAAGGCTCCCGCTCGGGCGTGCTGGTGGCCGTCGACAAAAAGGACGAGAAGAAGGCCCATAACCACGACCATACTCCCATCCTGGACAAGCGCCCCATCGAACTCGAAGCAGATGTGGTTCGGTTCCAGAACAATAAGGAGAAGTGGATTGCATTCATAGGCCTCGTTGACGAACGACCCTACGAAATCTTCACCGGTATCGCCGACGACGAGGATGGCATTTTCTGCCCCAAGTCCGTAACCCGCGGCAAAATCATCAAGGCTTTCGACGAAAACGGAAACAAGCGCTACGACTTCCAGTTCATCAACCGCCGCGGCTTCAAGACCACCATCGAGGGCCTCTCGGACAAGTTCAACCCCGAGTACTGGAACTACGCCAAGCTCATTTCCGGCGTGCTCCGCTACGGCATGCCTATCGACCAGGTAATCAAGCTCGTAAATGGCCTCGAACTCGACTCCCAGAGCATCAACACATGGAAGATGGGAGTTGAGCGCGCGCTGAAGAAGTACATCCCCAACGGCACCAAGGCGGCGCAGAAATGCCCCAACTGCGGTCAGGAAACCCTTATCTACCAGGAAGGCTGCCTCATCTGCACCTCCTGCGGCACCTCCAAGTGCGGGTAAGGGCCTTCGTCTCTGCAGCAAAACAAAAGGAGGACTACCTTCACAGGTGGTCCTCCTTTCGACGTTAGTATGTTCTAACGCCTAATCACTCGATTGATGATTCTTGTATTATCTTGCTGAGTAATCTCGATGATGTAGATGCCGGGCGCGGCAGAACTGAGGTCGACCGTCGGATTGTCGACTACTTCTGCGAAGAGGGCGCCGGTGGTGGAGAACACGCGGATGAGGCAGGGCGTGGAGCCGGAGAAGGTGGTGGTGCCGTCGGTGACGTTGGGGTACATGCCGTCTTCAACAGTGGCCTCAACGGCGCTGAGGCCGGTGCTGAGGTCCACGGTGAAGGTCACTCCGTTGCTGATTTGCGTCTGGCCGGTGAATGCGGCGGCCATGTACTTGGTCTTGTCGTTGACGGCGGAGAGGGCCCCCTTGAAGCTGAAGGGCACTGACTGGCCGGCCGAGGCGAAGATGGGCGAGGAGAATACGTAGTCCAGCGACTGGCCGCCGTTGGCGGGGAAGATGAACACCATGAACGACTCCCCGAATGCGCCTGAAGTAACGTTGAATGTGCCGCTGAAGGTCACGTTGTCGATGTCGGAGACAACGTTGTTGTCGTTAACCTTGAGTCCGGTCACACTTACGGTGGTCGTGGCGGGCTTGGCGTTGACGGTCACTGCTACGGGGTCGGAGATGACATCGCCGGTCTGCGCGTCGCAGAAAACCATGGTGTACTGCCCCGTGGCGATGGCCGAGCCGTCGGCGGCGGTAGTGAATTTGCCCATGTAGTCCAGGGAGGTCGAGCCTTCGCCGGGAACGTTGACCATTGTGGCAGTGGCTTCGGCGTAAAGCTGCTCGTTGCTCAGCAGCACGGGCATAATCTTGCCGTAGAAGTCGTTTTCGAATTCGTTGGTGAGGGTAGCGGTGATGTGGCAGGCCACGCCGGCGTAGATGTCGGCCTCAATGTCGATGTCGCTCACGCTGACCGTGACGGGCTGCGGTGCTTCGATGGTGGCGATACCCGAGCCCTGGACGGTCATTATATAATATGTGGAGCCGGAGATGGGCACCTGGACATCGGCCCAGTCGCCGTTACCTATTTTGAACACGGGCGAGATGGTGTATGTGCCCTCGGCCATGGTTGCGGGGATGGTGAAGGACCAGTTGTTGTAGCCGTACTGCGGTTTGAGCTGGCTCATGCCGGTAGAACCCATGTAGACGGGTGTGCCGCCGCTCTGAGGCACGGCTTTCATGGCCAGGGTGCCCGAAGCGATGGTTTCGATGCCGCCGTTGTAGGTGAAGCCGGTGACGGTCACGGAGTTACCAACGGCGGTGGTGGTAGTGTTGATGGCGAAGGTGTTCATGCTCATCATAGGCGTGAAATCGGTGTTCGACTTTGGCCGCGACACATTGGCAACGATGTCCTGCATCGAGTTGTAGCCCGAGGAGGAGCCGCCGATGCCCTGGGTTTCGGGGTCGAGGGCCGTCAGGAGGAAGTAGCCGTCGCTCATGCCGCCCCAGCCCCAGTTGATGTGGAAGTAGCCGTCGGAGCTGTAGCCGTCGCATACGAAGGAGTGGCCGCCTTCGGAGCTGACGCCGGAGTACTGCACCGGGCCGTAGTTCTGAAGCTGATCGTAGACGATGGTTTCCCAGTCGTAGAGGTTATAAAAATCGCGGTTGAGCACGATTACGCTCTTGTCGTAGTTGAAATATTTGTACATCACCTCAGCCAGGATATTGGTCTGTGCGCCGCTCTCCTGGGGCGAGTAGTCCATGTTCACGGCCACGCCGCAGGCATACATGAGCTGAGCCACAGCCTGCTTTTGGGCCGCAGTGGCGGAGGACGTGTAGTTGTCGAGCATGTTATCCCAGTCGAAGGTCACGGTGGAGAAATCCAGCGAGATGGTCTGATTGTTCCACTCGTAGCTGTTGGACCCCTGGCCCTTGGGCGGCCACTGGTGGTAGTTCATAATCTGGGAGAGGGCCGTTGCGACGCAACCGGTGACACTGTGCTGGCCGTTGACCTCCGGGGTCATATCGTTATAGGGTGCATTTTGGTTCCAGTGGGTTTCCACCATAGGCGCGATAGCTTCGAACTGGGGGTGGCGCTGGGTGGCCTTTCGTACGCCGTAGCGGCGGGCAGCCTCAATTTGAGCTGCGTACTGGTTGAGCCAGTAGCGGAAGGAGGGGGGCATGTCGGCGGGGTCGACGGTGGCCGCGTCGGAGTAGCCTAACACGGCGGGAGCAATGTCGTCGGCGCTCACTACGATGAAACCTTCGTTGCCGGTTGAGAACAGGTATGCACCGGCGTCGGAGGAGTCGTCGGGTAAGGCGGTGTATATCAGCTTGGTAGTGGCGGACTTGGCTTTTGCCCGCATGGGGGAGTCGGCACCGGCGCGTTCAAGGGCCTGGTCGGGAGTGAGGATGCGGGCAGAGGCGGGGATTGTGCTCAGGGCCATCAATCCCAGCATCATCGGCAGAAGTGATTTTTTCATCGAGTGTAATATTGGGTTAGTTTTTTCTTTCTAACACCCGACCGGGCCCGAATGTTCAGGAGTTCCGGGGCAACGGTCAGACAGATCAGGCAAGTCAGACGTGTCCGACCCGTCTTACGAAAAAAAGCCCGGCGCAGGGCCGGGCTCGGGTGGTTTTTAGAGGATGATGTTATTTTGTAAGTTCAGCGGGGAGCTTGGGCATCGCGCCGGCCTGGGTGCAGACGAATGCGGAGGTGTCCACGGCGCGCTGGTGGGCTTCGTCAACGCCCATGCCGCGGAGGATGCAGGCAATGAATGCGGCGGTGAAGGAGTCGCCGGCGCCTACGGTGTCGGCCACTTCAACCACGGGGGTGGGACGGAAGGACACGTGGCCGGGGGTGAACACGTAGCTGCCGTTGATGCCGCAGGTGAGGATGAGCATCTTCAGGTTGTACTTGCCCAGCAGAATCCAGCACTTGTCCTGGAGGTCGATGCCGGGATAGCCGAACATGCGGCTCACGGTTACGAGCTCTTCGTCGTTGATTTTAAGGATGTTGCAACGTTCCATGGACTCGGTGAGGATTTCCTTGTTGTAGAAGCCCTGGCGGAGGTTGACGTCGAACACCACGAGGGTTTCGGGTGTCATTTCGATGGCGTCGAGGAAGCGGCCGATGGTTTTGCGGCTCACCACGTTGCGCTGGGCCAGCGAGCCGAAGCAAACGGCTTTGGTGCGCTCGGCCAGCTGCTCGAGTTTGGCCGTGTAGGGAATGTTGTCCCAGGCTACGTTCTCCTTGATTTCGTACTGGGGCACGCCGGCCTCGTCGATTTCAACCTGCACGGTGCCGGTGGGGTAGGGCACGGTTTCGATGAGGTGGTTCACACCTTTTTCGTTGAAGTTGGCCAGGAGTTCGGCACCGAGGGTATCGTCGCCGATGGCGCTTACCGCGCAGCTGTCAAGGCCGAACTGGCCTACATGGTATGCAAAGTTTGCGGGAGCGCCGCCTATCTTTTTTCCGTCGGGCAGAACGTCCCAGAGGGCCTCGCCCATGCCTACGACCATATTTTTCTCTTTCATGAATATTGAGTTTTAAGGTTATTTTTAAGCTTTAACTTTGGAGGTATAGTAAATGAGGTAGAGAACGCCGATGGTCATCACGGCCACAGCTGCAATCTGAGCGCCGAAGGCGTCGGATGCGTAGCCCATCAGCAGCGGGAAGATGGTTCCGCCGAAGAGGCCCATGATCATGAGGCCGGAAACTTCGTTGCGTTCGGAGGGCGCGAAGGTCAGAGCCTGAGCGAAGACGATGGGGAAGATGTTGGAGTTGCCGAAGCCAACGAGGCCGATGCCGATGTAGAGCGAGGTCATCGAAGTGCCCCAGGCCATCAGGACCATGCCTGCGAGCATCATCAGGGCGGAGATGCCGAAGAAGATTTTGGACGACATGGAGCGGAGGATGAAGCCGCCGGCGAAGCACCCGATGGTGCGGAAGATGAAGTAGACGGAGGTTGCGAAGCCGGCTTCGGCCAGTGTCAGGCCCAGGCGCTCGATGAGAATCTTAGGGGCGATGGTGTTGGTGCCCACGTCGATGCCCACGTGGCAGATGATGCCGAAGAAGCACAGCAGGATGAAGGGGCGGCCCAGGAGTCGGAGGCACTCCATCACGCCGGAGGCCTTGTCAGGGCGGGCCTCCTTGATGGGCGTGGCGGCAAGGGTAGCAATAGAAATTAGGGATACCACGGCATAAATCAGGAACAGTATCTTCCAGCCGAGGTTAAAGTCGGCGATTACATAGGCTGCACCCCAGGCGGCGATGATCGGTGCCAGGAAGGAGGCGATGGCTTTTACGAACTGACCGAAGGTGAGGGCCGAAGCCAGCTTGTGGTCGCCGATGAGGTTGGTTACAAGGGGGTTGAGGGAAGTCTGCATCACGGCGTTACCGATGCCCAGCAGGGAGAAGGAGATGAGCATGATGGCGTAGGTGTCGCCCAGAAGAGGCACGATGAGCGATGCGGCGGTGATGATAAGACTCAGGAGCACGGTTTTCTTGCGGCCGATCTTGTTCATGAGCATGCCCGTGGGCACGGAGAAAATCAGGAACCAGAAGAACACCAGGGAGGGGAAGAGGTTGGCTTCGGAGTCGGTCAAGTGGAGGTCGTCCTTGACATAGTTGGACGCGATGCCCACCAGGTCGACGAAACCCATGGCGAAGAAGCACAGCATCACGGGGATGAACTGCAGGACGCTGCTGCGGGGCTGAACTGCGGCTGTTGTATCTTTTTCCATTGTCAGATATGTGTGTATTAGCAGGTTAGAGTTTGATTTCGTAAACCTTCACGTTGGTTGCCTTGGAGCCCTTGCCTTCGGCGGAGATGGTCAGGGTGGTGTAAGGCTCTTCGGGGAACACGAGGTTGGTCATGACGAAGCGTCCGTCCTTTTCGAATACTTCGACCGAGGAGTGGTCGATGAAGATTCGCAGGCTGATGCGGCCGTTGGTCTCGTAGGTGGGGGTCTTAACTACGGCGGGGAACTCGTAGCTGAAGGATTTTTCGCCGGAATGACGGCGGTCGAACGACAGGGTGTGCTTGTAGGGGTCGTACACCATGATTACGCGGTCGTTCTCGTTGTTGGAAATCATCATGCGCACCGGCTTGTTGTTGCGGGCTTCGATGTCGAGGGTGATTTCGCACAGGCCGTTGCCGGGGAGGGCGATTTTGCGGCCGGTCTCGGAGAGGTTGATGGATTTTACGTCCTGGGTCATTTTGCCGCGGATGGCGTCAACTTCGGGTGAAGGGGCGGAGGCCAGGAAGAGCTCCCCGTCGGCGTCGCGGAAGAGGCTCAGGTCGCGGGGCAGGGTGTTGGCGCTGCGGAATTGCTGCGTGGGAACTTCGGGGGCGTACTGCCAGTTGCTCATCCAGCCTACTACGGTGCGGCGGTCGTCCGGAGCGTTGCTCCAGCTGACGGTGGCATAGTGGTCCTTGCCGAAGTCCATCCACTTGGTGGGTACGACGCCGGAATTGTCCACGTCGGGGGTGAAGGTGTGGCCGTCGAAGTCGCCGATGAAGTACTGCACCGCGCTGCCGCCGAAGGGTCCGCCGGGGTTGATGTTGCAGATGAGCACCCACTTGGTCTGGTCCGAGCCGGGAACCTTGAGTTCGAACAGGTCGGGGCATTCCCAAACGCCGCTCTGTGCGCCTTCGCCCTTGCCGAAGCTGCTCTCAAGGGTCCAGTCAATCATGTTCGGGGAGGAGTAGATGAGCATCTCTTTCTCCAGGGCATGGGCCAGGATGAGAATCCATTTCTGGGTGGGTTCATGCCAGAACATGTTGGGGTCGCGTGCCTCGGTCTTGGTGGTTATGATGGGGTTTGCGTGGTACTTGGTGAAGGTTTCGCCGCCGTCGGTGCTGTAGGCCAGGCTCTGGGTCTGGTTTGTGTCGGCGCTGGTGTACATCACGATGATGGCGTCCTCGCCGAAGCCGGCGGTGTTGTTGTGGTCCACTACTGCGCTGCCGCTGAAGATGGAGCCGAGGCCGTCGGGGGTCAGGGCTACGGGGTGCTCGTTGTTCCAGTGTATGAGGTCCTTGGATGTGGAGTGTCCCCAGGACATGTTCTGCCACTTTGAGCCGTAGGGATTGTACTGGTAGTAGAGGTGCCAGAGGCCGTCCTTGTAGAACATACCGTTGGGGTCGTTCATCCAGCCGTACAGGGGAGCGTGGTGGTAGGCGGGTCGGTAGGGCTCGGTGTTGGCGGTGTCGAACTCGTTGGCCACGGTGATGTATTTCCACACGGCGTCGTCGCTGGCGTCGCGCACGCTGCTGCGGCTCTGCTCGGTTTCTATCATGAGCACGAGGTCCTCATTATTATAAGGGGTGAGGTCGAAGGGAACCATATAGTCCACCTTGTTCTTGGCCAGGCGGGCGAAGAAGGTGGTCTCGGGCTTGTTGGCAACGGTTACCTTGATTTTTGCGTCCTCGTTGGATTCCTGAATGGGAAGCAGCAGGTACTTGGCGTCGCCGTGGACGCGCACCATGGTGCTCTGGTTGCTCAGGTGGCGAACCTCGACGCTGTCGCCTTCGCTGATTTCGGCCGCTGAGGCGCCCAGTAAACTTGCCGAGGCAAGGAGGGTCATAAGAAGTTTATTTTTCATGTGGGTCATTATATTTCGGATTTAAGACTGTTCGGAAGAAGAGGAGAGAGCCAATCACTTTTTACCTTAAAACTGTACCTTCAGAATCACTGAATTTCATACCTAAATATTACCTCAAAATCAATTTACGAATTGCCGGCGGATTGGTTTTACCGACATTGCAAAGTTACCCAAACAAAATGACCTGACCAATAAATTATGTTGCAAGCCATATAAAATATGGTGCATCGCATCTTTTTTGGCAGTGAATGCGCTGTTTTTGCTGATAAATGCTTATATTTGTGCATCTTTTTAACCCGTAACTCATGCGACGGTCATTTTTACCTTACATCATTACCATTCTATGCTCGCTTTTTCTGTGTAGTTGCACCAACCAGAAACAGTATAAAATCGGCGTGAGCCAGTGCTCGGACGATGACTGGCGTCGGAAGCTCAACGAAGAGCTCGGGCGCGAAATCCTCTTCCACCCCGAAGCCACCATTGAAATCCGCAGCGCCCGCGACGACAACGCCACCCAGATTGCCGACATACGCTACTTCCTGGACAACGACTTCGACATCATCATAGCCGCCCCAAACGAGGCGGACGCCATTACACCTATAATTACAGAGGCCTACCGCGGGGGCACGCCGGTGATTATTTTCGACCGCAACGTCAACGGCAACGAGTACACCGCCTTCCAGGGGGCCGACAATGAGGCCATAGGCCGGGCCGCAGCCGAATACATGCGCAAGCTGGCGGGCGACAATGCGCGGATTCTTGAAATCGAGGGCCTGATGGCCTCCACCCCCGCCATTGAACGCTCCAAGGGCTTCCACTCCAACCTTGGCTCCATGAAGGTGGTCGCTCACAAGGATGCCGGTTGGACCTACGAGAAGGCCGCCGTGGTGGCCGATTCCCTGCTGAACCTGTACCCCGACGTGGACGCAATCTTTGCCCACAACGACCGCATGGCCATGGCCGCCGCCGATGTGGCCCGCCGGAAGGGTATGGACGTGAAGGTGGTGGGCGTAGACGCCGCCCCGGAAATCGGCCTCAAAGCCGTTGCCGACCATCAGATCGATGCCACTTTCATATATCCTTCCGAGGGTCACCGCCTCATCCGCACAGCCCTGAGCATTCTCAACAACGAACCTTACGACACGGTGCTGATGCTCCCGGCCCTCCCGGTTGTGGACCGCTCAAATGCCGACCTCCTCATCAGTCAGAACCAGGTCCTGGGCGAGGAGACCGACCGCCTGGAGATGCTCAAGCGCCAGCTGGACCTCTATTGGTCGCAGCACAACGCCCAGCGCACATTCATCTACGCCGCCATTGTCATTCTGGTGCTCCTGCTGGTGATCATGTATATGCTTCTGCGCGCATATTGGTCGCACAAGCACCACCAGGAGGCACTCATGGCACAGAACAACCAGCTTGCCCGCCAGAAACTCCAGCTCGAGCAGAAAAAACAACAGCTTGAGGAACAGACAATTCAGCTGGCGCAGATGAACGAGCAGCTGAAGGAGCAGACCGTGCAGCTCGAGCAGATGAACGAGCAGCTCAATGCCGCCACGCAGTCGAAACTCATGTTCTTCACCAATGTGAGCCACGACCTGCGCACGCCCCTGACGCTCATAGCCGAGCCGGTGGCTCAACTCGCCGCGGCCGACAACCTCACGCCTCATCAGCACACCATGGCCGCCATGGCAAACAAGAATGTGCGCATCCTCCGACGCCTCATCAACCAGGTGCTGGACTTCCGAAAATACGAAAACGGTGCCATGGATGTGAACCTGACCGAGGTCGACTTCGGAGCCACCGCACGCGAGTGGGTGGAATCGTTCAACACCTTGGCCCGCGAGCGTGATATCCACCTCAACATCGACATACCCGCCGAACCCATGCTCCTGGCTCTGGACGCCGAGAAGATGGAGCGCGTTGTGTTCAACCTGCTCTCTAATGCATTCAAATATACTCCGGCCAACGGTACCATCACCTTCCATGCCGACCTTTCCGACGGACACCTGAATTTCTTCGTGCGCGACACCGGAGACGGCATCGCCCTGGCCGACCAGGCCCGAATCTTCGACCGCTTCTTCATGGTGGACCGCGTCCATTCCTCCGGCTCGGGCATAGGCCTGTCGGTGGCCAAGGCTTTTGTGGACCTCCACGGGGGCACCATCAGCCTCGAGAGTGCGCCGGGGCAGGGGACTACGTTCACCGTGAGCCTGCCCGTGCGACATGTGGAGAAGTGCGAAGACGCTGTGACCCACTCAATTACGGCAGAGGATGTGGGCGCCGAGCTTGGCTCGACCACGCAGGAAGCCGTCCGGTTGGACGACTCCAAACTCCTGGCGCTGGTCATCGACGACAACGAGGATATCCGCCGCATGGTCGCCGCACTTTTGGGCGACAAGTACAATGTCATCCAGGCGGCCGACGGCGCCGACGGCCTGCGGGCTGCCGCAAAATATGTGCCGGACATTGTGATTTCCGACGTGATGATGCCCGGTATGGACGGCCTCGAATGCTGCCGGCGCATCAAGGACGAAGTGTCCACCTCCCACATCCCGGTGCTCCTGCTCACGGCCTGCGCCCTCGACGAGCAGCGCGCCGACGGCTACCGCAGCGGTGCCGACGGATATGTGTCCAAGCCGTTCTCGGCCGAAGTGCTTCTGGCCCGGTGCGAGAGCCTCATTGACAACCGCCGCCGAATACGCAACCTCTACACCGCCTCCGACACCACCCCGGCCCCCGCAGGGGCCGACCCCACGCAAGCCGTAGTCGGTGCCGAGCCCGTAAGAGCCGACATCGACAACGACTTCTACAACCGCTTCCTGGCGTATGTGCATAAGAACCTGAGCGACTGCGACCTGGCCGTCGATGCTATTGCCGGTGAGCTGGGACTTGGCCGCAGTCAGCTATACCGCAAAATCAAGGCCCTCACCAACTACTCGCCCGTTGAGCTCATCCGCAACATTCGCCTGAAGGAGGCCCGACGGTTGCTCACAACCACCGACCTGTCCATCTCCGAAATTGCCTATGAAGTCGGCTTCTCAACGCCCACCTACTTCACCAAGTGCTTCCGCGAAGCCTACAACGAAACCCCCACCGACCTCCGCGACCACCTCTCCGGCAAATAACCAAAATCGGGATTCAATTCCCCCCAAAAAAAATTTTTTTCGGGATTAATCAAGAAGAGTCAGGATTAATCCCGATTAATCTCGATGCGCCCAATGCCAAAGGCCGCCTCCCGGATGGGAAGCGGCCTTGTAATGGTGGGTAAGTTAAAAGGTGGAGTGGTAAGAGTGGCGTCAGCAAAGATAGGCGTCAGCCTAACCCTTTAACCTTATAACCTCAAATTCCGCCTGCGGAATCTGATTAATAGTTGTTGGCCTTGCGTTCGAACCAACCCTGGTCCATGCCGCAAACGGGGCAACGCTTGGGGGCTACCTTGGCGGTGATGGTGAAGCCGCAACGACGGCACATCCATTCAACGGGTTCTTCCTGCTCAAACTCAGTGCCGGTTTCGAGGCGTTCGAGGAGTTTGAGGTAGCGCTGCTCATGCATCTTCTCTACGTTGGCAATGAGCTTGTAGAGGTTGGCAATCTGGGGGAAACCTTCCTCCTGAGCAACCTTGGCAAAGTTCTCATAGAGGTCGCCCCACTCTTCGCGTTCGCCGGCGGCGGCTTCGGCGAGGTTGGTCTTGGTGTCGCCTACAACGCCGGCGGGATAGGCGGCGGTGATTTCTACCATGCCACCTTCCAGGAGGTTGAAGAACTGGCGGGCGTGGCTCAGTTCCTGCTCGGCTGTTTCCAGAAATACGGCTGCAATCTGCTCATATCCTTCTTCTTTGGCCTTCTGGGCAAAGAGGGTGTAGCGGCTGCGGGCCTGACTTTCGCCGGCGAATGAAGCCAGCAGGTTATGTTCGGTTTTGGTTCCTTTAATGCTTTTGGTTGTCATATTCAGTGTTGTTAGTAATTTGGGTTTATCTTCACAACAAAATTTTCCGTCCGCCGGTTCATGGTCATTGAGCCGGAAAATTCTTAAAAATCCTCAACACCCGCCCCACATTATATAATACTCCCACCCTTCCCCGATTATGCATTATGAATTACGAATTATGTTATCGCCTTAAAGCGCTTTGCTCTGCAAAGTCATCGCCGCAGGCGCTTGCGAAGCAAGTCATCGCCGCAGGCGCTTGCGAAGCAAGTCATCGCCGCAGGCGCTTGCGAAGCAAGAATTATGCATTAAGAATTATGCATTATGCATTATGTATAGGTCAAGGGTGCGTTTCGAAAGGTTGCCTAATGTGAAAGAAAGATAAACCTTGCCCGCTTCGCGACCCTTTTGAGGCTTTAAGGCGTTGTAATAGATGAAAAACTATTGATTCACTAAAACACTTCTACCCTATGGCATCACAAGACTTCCAGAAACAGTTGCTGGGCATTCAGAAAAACTTGCTCAACTTTGCTTATACCCTCACGCAGAACCGTGACGACGCCAACGACCTGCTCCAGGACACCACCCTCAAGGTGCTCGACAGCGAGGATAAGTACACCGAAACCACCAACTTCAAAGGATGGGTGTTCACGATTATGCGCAACCTCTTCATCAACCACTATCGCCACCAGAAACGCAGCAACGTGTTTGTGGACACCACCGAGGACAGCTACTTCCTCAACCTCTCGCAGGAGACGGCGTCCGAAACCCCCGAGGGCTCCATGAGCGTGCGCGAAATCACCGACGCCATCAACTCCTTCACCGATGAGTACCGCATACCCTTCTCGATGTTCCTGGCCGGGTATAAGTACCAGGAGATTGCCGACCATATGAATTTGCCCCTGGGCACCATCAAGTCGCGAATCTACGTCGCGCGTCAGAGTTTGCAAAAATCCATGGCGGGCTACCGCTACGATAGATAACACATCCTCACCCCTGCCCCCGCCGGCGGGGGTGAGGTGCTGAATATTCACGCTTCCGGAGCTCTTCGGCAGCGGAAGCGTGCAAAAAGTCAAGGCCGCCTCGGTGTGGGGCAGCCTTTAATATTTAAGATTAACGAGTTGTTTACTTCAGCAGGTCCTTAACAGCTTCGTTGGGGACCATTTCTTCTTTGAAGACGTAAGCACCGGTCTTGGGAGATTTCACCATACGGATTACCTTGCTATAGGTGCGGCCTTCGCCTTTCTGCAGGGATGCAACGGTTTTCTTTGCCATATCTCAGATCGATTATTATTTAATTTCTTTGTGGATGGTCATGCGCTTAAGGATGGGGTTGTATTTCTTAAGCTCCAGACGTTCGGTGGTGTTCTTGCGGTTTTTGGTGGTGATGTAGCGGGAGGTACCGGGCATACCGCTGGCCTTATGTTCGGTGCATTCGAGGATTACCTGTACTCGATTGCCTTTAGCTTTCTTTGCCATAATTAAGTTTATCTATTGCGATAGCAGATTAGAAACCAAGAAATTTGATGTCGCTGTCCTTGAGGTATCCTTTCTCGAAAGCCTGCTTCATTGCAGCATCGAGGCCCATCTTGTTGATGGTGCGCAGGCCGGAAGCGGAGATAGTGAGGCTGATCCAGATACCCTGTTCAACCCAGTAGAACTTCTTATTGAAGAGGTTTACATTAAATTTGCGCTTGGTACGACGCTTCGAGTGGGAAACGTTGTTGCCAACTATCGCTTTTTTGCCGGTGATTTGACAAATCTTTGACATGGCTGTAAATGGTTTATCTTTGTTTCAAATACATTACGATATTGAGGCCGGCATCGCGTTCTCATATCACGTCCCGGCGCATCTTTCCGGGGCGCTTTTAAGGATGCGCCACAAATCGGAGTGCAAAATAACGAAATTTTTTTTGATTACCCAAATTTTTTCTCCTTTTTGTGCAATTTTTTCTCCGATGATACTCTGAGGGCCGCGCCATTTGGTTTTTCCACATGTCTTTGCTATCTTTGCATTGGCTTTTTCAAGTTCTTGGTTTAATATTTATCCCCAAGAACAGCCACCACCTCAAGCATACTACCTAATACCTTAAGCCTTGAAAACTATAGTAATATTTCTGGCCCTCCTGGCCTCCGTGATTGCTTCTGCGCAGGAGCACACATTTATGAGTTATAACATCCGCAACGGCATTGGCATGGACCGCGTGCGCGATCTGGGCCGTGTGGCTGAAGTGATCAATGCCTCTGCCCCCGAAATCGTTGCCATTCAGGAAGTTGACAGCGTTACGGGCCGCAGTAAAGGCACCTATGTAATGGGTGAGCTTGGAGCGCTCACCGGCATGGTTCCCACTTTCGCCGCGGCCATCGACTACGACGGCGGCCGCTACGGCATCGGCATGCTCTCCCGCCAAGCGCCCCTGAATGTGAAGCGCTACCCGTTGCCCGGACGTGAGGAGGCCCGCGCACTGCTGGTGGCTGAGTTCGACGACTACGTGTTCGCCTGCACACACCTCTCGCTCACACATGAGGATTGTCTTGCTTCCGTGCAGATACTCAAGGATATAGCTTCGAACTACGACAAGCCCTTCTTCATTGCCGGCGACTTCAACGCCCGACCCGACTCGGACGTCATCCGTGCCCTGAGCGACGATTTCACCATCCTCTCCGACACCTCAGTCCTGACCTTCCCGGCCGACACCCCTGACCGCACCCTGGACTACATCATGGTCTACAGTCGGCCCTCGATAGCCGTCACTACCGAGAGCTTTGAGGTCCTCAACGCCCCCATGCCCTCCGACCACCGTCCCCTTCTGCTCAAAGTCGATATGCAGTAAAGACGACATCAAAACTGTTGACCATCAGCAGTTTGCGAAAAATGAAGCGCCAA
>CAYNHP010000055.1:0-14419 GCA_964397235.1 uncultured Bacteroides sp.
GTTGAGCATTTAATCCGACATTTTTCGAGGTTTGCCGGGGCGGGAGGAGCGGGTGCAAGGTTGCGTAAATGTTGATTTTTTAGTAATTTTGTGGTAAATTTACGGCAAATGAAGAATATACGCAACTTTTGCATCATCGCACACATCGACCACGGCAAATCGACGCTGGCCGATCGTCTGCTCGAATATACCAACACCGTGTCGGCCAAGGACATGGAGGCGCAGGTGCTCGACGATATGGAACTCGAGCGCGAGCGCGGCATCACCATCAAGAGCCACGCCATCCAGATGGACTATGA
The DNA here is from genome assembly GCA_964397235.1 of uncultured Bacteroides sp. Classification (GTDB taxonomy): domain Bacteria; phylum Bacteroidota; class Bacteroidia; order Bacteroidales; family Muribaculaceae; genus CAG-873. The sequence goes on from CAYNHP010000055.1 coordinate 300, forward strand.
GCTGGACGGCGAAAAATATGTGCTGAACCTGATCGACACCCCGGGACACGTGGACTTTTCCTACGAGGTGTCGCGCTCAATCGCGGCCTGCGAGGGGGCACTGCTCATCGTGGACGCTTCGCAAGGCATTCAGGCCCAGACTATTTCGAACCTCTATATGGCCATTGACAACGACCTGGAGATAATCCCTGTAATCAACAAGTGCGACCTTGACTCGGCCAAGCCCGAGGAGGTTGAGGACCAGATTGTTGACCTGCTCGGATGCGACCGCGAGGAGATTATCCGCGCCAGCGGCAAGACGGGCCAGGGCGTCGAGGACATCCTCAAGGCCATCGTGGACCGTATTCCCGCACCCAAAGGCGACCCGGAGGCTCCCCTGCAGGCGCTCATCTTCGACTCGGTGTTCAATCCCTTCCGAGGCATCATCGCCTACTTCAAAATCGAAAACGGCACCATCCGCAAGAACGACTTCGTAAAGTTCGTGGCCACCGGCAAGGAGTACCACGCCGACGAAATCGGGGTGCTGAAGCTGGACATGTCGCCGCGCCAGGAGCTCTCGGCCGGCAACGTGGGCTACATCATTTCGGGCATCAAGTCGTCGAAGGAGGTTAAGGTGGGCGACACCATCACACACGTCGACCGCCCCTGCGACGCCGCCATCGACGGCTTCGAGGAGGTAAAGCCTATGGTGTTCGCCGGTGTTTACCCCATCGAGACGGAGGACTTCGAGAACCTGCGCACCTCGCTGGAGAAGCTGCAGCTCAACGACGCGTCGCTGACGTTCACCCCTGAGTCGTCGGCCGCGCTGGGCTTCGGTTTCCGCTGCGGCTTCCTGGGCCTGCTCCACATGGAGATTGTGCAGGAACGCCTTGGGCGTGAGTTCGACATGGACGTGATTACGACCGTGCCCAACGTAAGCTACCGCGTGTACGACAAGCGCGGGGAGATGACCGAGGTGCACAACCCCTCCGGGCTGCCCGACCCGACGCTCATCGACCACATCGAGGAGCCCTACATCCGCGCATCCATCATCACCACCACCGAATTCATAGGGCCGATCATGACCCTGTGCCTGGGCAAGCGCGGGGAGCTGGTGAAGCAGGAGTATATCTCCGGCAACCGAATCGAACTCATCTTCGACATGCCCCTGGGCGAGATTGTGATTGACTTTTACGATAAGCTCAAGAGCATCTCGAAGGGTTATGCGTCGTTCGACTACCATATACACGACTTCCGCGAGAGCAAGCTGGTGAAGCTGGACATCCTGCTCAACGGCGAGAGCGTGGACGCCCTGTCGACGCTGACTCACGCCGACAATGCCGTGACATTCGGACGGCGGATGTGCGAAAAACTCAAGGAGCTCATTCCGCGCCAGCAGTTCGACATCGCAATCCAGGCCGCCATCGGCGCCAAAATCATTGCCCGCGAAACCATCAAGGCCGTGCGTAAGGACGTGACCGCCAAGTGCTACGGCGGAGACATTTCCCGCAAACGCAAGCTGCTCGAAAAGCAGAAAAAAGGCAAGAAGCGCATGAAGCAGATCGGCTCTGTGGAAGTTCCGCAGAAGGCGTTCCTGGCCGTACTCAAACTCGATTAAATTACACCCTTATCTATGAAACGAATCTCTTTCCTGCTAACATTGCTGCTGGCCACCGCCCTTGGCGTGCGGGCGCAGATGGATGTGGAATTCCACAACGAGGCCGCCGACACCACCCGCCTGGCCCAGCTGCTGGATGCGGGCATGGCCGCCAACCTCTCCACCCCCGAAGAGCGTGTGGCCTTCTTTGCCCAAAGTTTTCTCGGCACGCCCTACGTGGCCCACACTCTGGAGGGCGACCACGAGGTGCTGCGCGTCAACACCGAGGAACTCGACTGCACCACCTTTGTAGAAACCTGCATGGCCCTGGCTATGACCCTGGGTGAAAACCGCCACTCCTGGCGCGACTATGTATACAACCTGCGCCGCATCCGCTACCGCAACGGCGAAGTCGAGGGCTACCCCAGCCGCCTGCACTACATCGCCGACTGGGCCGTGGATAACCGCCACCGGGGCAACTTCCGCGATGTGACCGAGGATTTTCCGCGCATCAACTACATCGTGCGCAGCATCGACTTCATGAGCTCCCACCGCGACCACTACCCGTCGCTGGCCGACTCCGCCAACTATGCACGCATCAAAAGCGTAGAGAGCGGCTACCGCAACCATAAGTTCCCCTACATCAAGTCGTCGGAACTCATGTCGAAAGCCACCCGCAAGCAGCTGCGCAACGGCGACGTCATAGGCCTCGTGTCCACCATCAAGAACCTGGACATCACCCACATGGGCATCATCTACAAGGCCACGCCCGACTCCGAACCCCAGCTGCTGCACGCCTCCGGCTCGGGCGGCAACGTCCAGATCAGCAGCCTGCCGCTGCAGGAATATCTGAAGAAAAACCGCCAGTTCATGGGCATACGCGTGTTCCGCCTCTACGAATAAATCATGACTACCGCTACACCGCGCCCCCGTCAGACCTACCTCGACGTGCTCAAGGGCATCGCCATCTTCCTGGTGGTGATGGGGCATGTGATTGCCTTTCAGATTCGCGGCCTGGACCACTCGCTGCTGTTCAAAATAATCGGCACAGTCCATATGCCGCTGTTCTTCTTCATTTCCGGCTGGCTCTCCTTCAAGGCCGCCGGCATCAGTATTTTCACGGGTAAGGCACTGTGGAAACGCTTCAAGCGCCTGATTGTGCCCATGGTGGTGGTAAGCTCGCTGTGGGTGCTCTACTTCCCCAAGTCGGGCCTTGAGTCGCCGCTGGCGCCCGGTTTCGACGGCCTGTGGACGGACATGTGGAAGAACGGCTACTGGTTCACGCCGGTGCTCTTCTGCATCTTCCTCTGCTTCGGAGTGGTTCAGCCGCTGCTCCTGCGCTGCCGGCGTCTTTGGGAGGAACTGGTGGCCATTGCGGCCATTTCGGCCCTTCTTTTTGTATGCGACGCGTTCCTGCCGGCCCACTTGCGGGCCATCCTCTCGTCGGAACTGACGGTGCAGTACCTGCCCATGTTCATGCTCGGATGGCTTGCACGGCGTCACGCCGACGGTTTCAAGGCCTTCTGGCTCAGCTCGCCGGGCTACACGCTGGCGGCGGTGGTGCTGGTGCCCGCGTTCTACATTATAACCTGGACCTGGGAATTTCCGTGGCTGACGTCGTGGATGGCCTTTGTAGCCGCCATTGCAACGCGCTTCTGCATCGCCGTGATAGGCTTCGGATGCATCATGCTCTGGACCGAGCGCTCGCCCGAGTGCCGCCCCGTCCGCCTCTGGAGCCTGCTGGGGCGTAAGAGCCTCTCAATCTATCTTCTGCATTACTTTTTCCTCTTCCCGCTCATGGCGCTTCGGCCTGCCTTCCTGGCCATGAACTCGGCGCTTGTGCCCATGCTGGCGTTTGCCGTAGTCGACGCGGCGGTGATTATCGCCGTGGTGCTCCTGCTGGATTACCTGCTGAGTTTCTCGCGCCCGTTGAGCCTTTTGTTAACAGGAAACGACTGAACAGTGAACACTCTCCGCATCTCTCTCCTTCCGGCGCTTCTGCTTGCCGCCTTTTCTCTGAGCGCGCGCACTACGGTGACGCTCACCGGAGCCGTGGGCACGCGCCAACTCAGCGAACTGTCCAAAACCGACCCCGACCTGCAGGTCCTCGACCTGAGCGAGGCGCGCATCGAAGGGGGCGTCATCCCCTCGGGCGCCTTTGCGGGGATGGCCCTGACTTCACTTACGCTCCCGTCCACGGGTTCAATCACCATCGGCGACGGAGCCTTCATGGGCACCTCACTTACCGAAGTGGTCATCCCGGCGTCGGTTAAGCGTATCGGCTCCGGAGCCTTCGCCGCCTGCAACAGCCTGCGCTACATAACCTTGGCCGGCAGCGAAATCGGCCCCTATGCCTTCCACCTCTGTCCAGCCCTGGAATGGGCCGAACTGGGGGCTACCACCACGGTGGGCGCCCATGCCTTCGCAGGGTGCGAGGCCATGCGGACATTCACTCATTCCGGAGCACTGAAGGCCATCGACGACTTCGCCTTCGCCCACACGGGCCTGATTGCGGCGCGGTTGGCCGACTGCCCCGACCTTACCCGCGTGGGGGCCTGGGCCTTTGCCTGCGACTCGTCCCTGACCGTCATCACCCTCCCCGCCGACGCAGCCCTGGGCGAGGGGGTGCTCTTCGGCTGCCCGGCTTTGCGCAAAATCGTACTCCCGGCCAACCTCTCCGAAATTCCCGCCTACGCCTTCACCGGCTCTACAGGCTCCAGTGGCTACTATGAACTGCCCGACGGCGTGGAAAGCATCGGCGCTTTCGCCTACAAGGACACCGACCTTGGGCACATGGTTCTACCAGAAGCCCTCCGGTCCATCGGCAGCTATGCCATGGAGAACACGTCGCGTCTGAGCATCATCGACGCCGGCAAGGTGGGCAGCGTGCCCGAACTCGGTGAGAATGTGTGGGCCGGTGTGGATAAAACCAAGGTGGATCTCCTTGTGCCCGAGGAGCTTACCGACGCCTACCGCGCTGCCCTCCAGTGGCAGGACTTCCGCCTGGGCATCGCCGGCACCGACTCGCCTTCCGCTGCCCCGGTGAGCGTGCGTGCGGCTTTCGACGGCGATAACCTCGTGGTGGAAGCAACCGGTTCGGACATTGTGCGCATCGAAATTTTTAACGAAGCGGGCGCAGCCTTCGTGGCGCGCGACACTCACGCTTCAATCATATCTATCCCCGTCGGAAACCTCGGCCTTAAAATATACCTGGTGCGCTGCGTACTGGCCGACGGCTCCGTGGCAACCGCTAAACTCACCCGCTGATTCATGGGCAAGAACAAACTGAAAAAATTCGCCGACCTCGAGTCCAACCCGCTGGTACTACAATATCCTTTCGGACGCCTGCGCGATGAAGCCTTCCCTCTCAAAGGACTGTGGCGCAGCGACTTCTTCCACAACTCCAACCCCATAGTACTCGAACTGGGGTGCGGCAAGGGGGAGTACACCACCGGGCTTGCCGCCCGCTTCCCGGACAAGAATTTCATCGGAATCGACATCAAAGGCGCGCGCATATGGACCGGCGCCAGCGAGGCCCTGCGGCGTGGCATGACCAATGTAGCCTTCCTGCGCACGTCTATCGAGCTTTTGGAGCAATTTTTCGCCCCCGGCGAGGTCGCCGAAATATGGATAACCTTCCCCGACCCGCAGATGAAAAAGGTGAACAAACGCCTGACGGGCACACGGATGATGGAGATGTACCGCCGGCTCCTTGCCCCCGGGGGCATCGTCCACCTCAAGTCCGACAGCCCCTTCCTCTATGCCTACACCTCCATGATGGCGCGCCACAACGGCATGGAAATCGTTGAGGACACTGCCGACCTCTATGCCACCATCGCCCCGGACGACCCTATTCTGAACATCCGCACCCACTATGAGCAGCAATGGCTCGACCGAGGCCTCACCATAAAGTACTTCGCCTTCAAGCCCCACACAGCGGCACCCCTGGAGGAGCCGCCCGGCGCCGACGAACTCGAACAGGACACCTACCGCTCCTACTCCCGCGGCTACATCCAGATGCCCGACCAAATGCCTGATAATCAAGAATAAACATACCTTCCAATATGGAAACTCTATACCCCGCACTCATCACCGAAGCCCTCTCCACCGTGCGCTACCCCGGCCAGGGCAAGAACATTGTCGAACTCGGCATGGTTGAGGACGACATCCGCATCAACGGCAACCACGTTGACTTCACCCTCATCTTCGACAAGCCCACCGACCCTTTCAAGGCCTCGCTGGTGAAATCGGCCGAAGCCGCCATACGCCTCAAGGCTCCGGGCGCCGAGGTGGAAATCCTCACCGCCACGCGGAAAGCCGCCCCCGCCGTTGAGAAAGCGCCGGTGCTTCCGGGCGTAAAGAATATCATCGCCGTTTCCTCCGGCAAGGGAGGCGTGGGTAAATCCACCGTCGCCGCAAACCTGGCCGTGGCTCTGGCTGCCGAGGGCTACTCCGTCGGACTCCTGGACGCCGACATCTACGGCCCCTCGATGCCCAAGATGTTCGGCCTCGAAAACGCCGAAATCTACATGCACGAGGTCGACGGCCGCAACCTCATCATCCCCGCTGAGCGCTACGGCGTGAAGGTGCTTTCCATCGGATTCCTCATCGACACGGACAGTGCGGCGGTGTGGCGCGGCGCCATGGCCTCCAACGCCCTGCGGCAGCTCATCGAGCAGGCCGACTGGGGCACACTGGACTACTTCCTCATCGACCTGCCCCCCGGCACGAGCGACATCCACCTGACCCTGGTCCAGACCCTGGGCATCACCGGCGCCCTTGTAGTCACCACGCCCCAGAAGGTAGCCCTGGCCGACGCCATCAAAGGCATAGCCATGTTCCGCGACCCCAAAATCAACGTGCCCGTGCTCGGAATCGTTGACAACATGGCCTGGTTCACCCCCGAGGCTCATCCGGAGGAGCGCTACTTCCTCTTCGGCAACCCCGAGAGCGTTGACGAGGTGGCAAAACGCTTCGAGGTGCCGGTGCTGGCGCAGATTCCGCTGGTGGCCGGTGTGGGCGAACATTCCGACGCCGGCAAACCCATCGTCATGGAGCCAACCGCGTCCGCCGCGGCATTTTTCCACCTCGCCCACGAGGTAATCGACAGCGTCGACCGCCGTAACAACACCCTCCCGCCCACTCAGAAAGTAGATGTGAAGTAGGATGAAACACAATCAATATATCCTCATTCTCAACGGGCCGAACCTGAACCTGGTGGGCTCGCGCGAACCGGGCATCTACGGGTCCAAGCCGATGCTCGACATCATCGACGACATCATGGCCGCCTTCCCCGAGAAGATGGAGTACCGCCAGAGCAACTCCGAGGGCGAACTCATCGACATCATCCAGCACGCGGCCTCCGAGGGTGAGTGTGCCGGCATAGTCCTAAACGCCGGGGCCTATACGCACACCTCGCTGGCGCTGGCCGACTGCATTGCGGCGGTGGACGTTCCCGTGGTGGAAGTGCACCTGTCCAACATTTTCGCCCGCGAGGAGATGCGCCGCCGCTCGCTCATCGCGCCCGTGTGCGTGGGCTCTATCTCCGGATTCGGCGCTTTTTCCTACCACCTGGCTATCCGTGCGCTGCTGAACCTTGCCGATGAAAAAGAAGCCTGAACCCAAGCGTAAAAGTGCCGGTACCAAGCTGATTGTCGGCATGGACGGCAAGCGGGCGGTGGAAAATGCCACCGGCCTGGGCAATTACAGCCGCTACGCCGTGAACATCCTCTCGCTGGCCTACCCCTCGACGACCTTCGCCCTCTACGCCCCACGCGACCTCGACAACGAGCGCCTGCGCCCGCTGCTCACGCGCGAAAACGTGCTCCTGTCAACCCCCGCGCTGATGCTCAACAACGGCATCGGACGCGCACTGTGGCGCAGCGTGGACATGCCCGTGACCCTGCGCAACGACGGCGTCGACGTCTACCACGGCCTCAGCAACGAACTCCCCCTCACCATCAAGGGCGTGTGCCCGACGGTGGTGACAATCCACGACGTAATCTGGCGCCGGTGGCCACAGGACTATTCGGCCATCGACCGCCGCATGTACGACCTCAAGTACGGCCGCTCGGCCCGCATCGCCAACCGCGTAATCGCCATCAGCGAGTGCACCAAGCGCGACATCATGACCGAATTCGGCATCCCGGAGGAAAAAATCGAAGTGATATATCAGGGCATCGACCCTATTTTCAACCTGCCCGTGGACACGGCCAAGCGCATGGCCGTCCGCGAAAAATACGCGCTGCCCAAGCGCTATATCATCGCCGTGGGAACAGTGCAAAGCCGTAAGAATCAACTCCTTGCAGTAGAAGCCCTGGCGAAGCTGCCCAAGGACGTGCACCTGCTCATTGTGGGGCGAATGGAGGGCAAGTATGCCGAAGCCGTCCGGCGCCGTATCGGCGAATTGGGCCTGGGCGAACGTGTGCGCTTCCCCGAAGTGCCATTTGAGGACCTGCCCGCACTCTACGCCTGCGCCGAATTTTCGTCCTACACCTCGCGCTACGAGGGCTTCGGGCTGCCGGTGGTGGAGTCGCTGGCCGTAGGCACGCCCGTGATTGCATGCACCGGCTCCTGCCTTGAGGAAGCCGGCGGCGACGGTGCGATCTACGTAGACCCTGACGACGTCGAGGGGTACGTCGCCGCGGCCAATCGTCTCCTCTCCGACCGCACACTACGCGACCGCCTCGCCGACAAGGGACGCCGTCATGCAAAAAAATTCTCCGCTGAAAATTTCGCAAAACAAACCATGGCCTGCTACACCCGGGCCATCCTCGACTTCAATCTATGACCGACAAACATCACAAACCCACGCTCCTGGTGGTAGGTGCCGGCGGCTTCATCGGCGGCTTCATCTGCTCCGAGGGCCTGCGCAGAGGATTCGACACCTACGCCGCCGTGCGCGAGTCCACATCCCGCCGCTACCTCTCCGAGGCGGCCATAAACTTCGTGGTGCTGGACTACGACAACCCCGCCACGCTGGCCCAACAGCTGCGCGACAATGCTCCCGCCTCAGGACGTTGGGACTACATCATATACAACCTCGGAGCCACCAAGGCCACCAATTTCGGCACATTCAACCTGGTCAACTATCAGTACCTGCGCAGCTTCGTGGAGGCTCTGCAGCAGGCCGACATGGTGCCTGACCACTTCCTGTTCATGAGCTCGCTCAGCGCCCTGGGGCCCGTCGATGAAAAGGATTATACCCCAATCGACAACTCCGCCGTACCTCACCCGAACACGCGCTACGGCCTGTCCAAAATCAAAGCCGAAACCTATCTCGAAACTCTCCCCGACTTTCCCTGGACCATTTTCCGCCCCACGGGCGTCTACGGCCCGCACGAGAAGGACTACCTGATGATGATCAAGAGCATCGACCGCGGCTTCGACGTCGGTATGGGCTATAAGAAGCAGATGCTTACATTTATATATGTCGAGGACCTGGTGTGCGCCATGTTCGACGCCATCGCAACCCCGGCCACCATCCACCGCAAATACATCATCAGCGAGCCCCGCGCATACACCCAGAAGGAGTTCCGCCAGATTGTCGCCGAGGCATTGGGCAAGAAATTCGTAATGCCGGTGAAGTTCCCCATGTGGGCCGTATATGTGGTGTCGGCGGTGGCCGAAAAGGTAGGTGTACTCACGCTGAAAACCTCCACCCTGAACCGCGACAAGTTCAAAATCATGAAGCAGCGCAACTGGAACTGCTCCGTGGCCGACGCCGAACGCGACTTCGGCTTCAAATGCAACTTCCCCCTCCGCCGCGGCATCGAAGAAACCGTCAAAGCCTACCTCGCATCAAAAAAATAACACCTAAAACCTAACCCCTAACGCCTAAAACCTAACGCCTAAAGCCTAAAATGAATATTCCGTCCAATCCCACGCCGTGGTGGTTCAAGATGCTGGTGGTGGTGTGCGCGCTGCCGGTGCTGGCCTATCCCTTTCTGCTACGCGACGCTCCCGCCGACGGCATGGCCCATACGCTGACGGTGCTCTACCCCGCCTACGTCATCGCCTCGGCCATCTGCGCCCTTATGTGCTACGGCCGCAGGCCCGAGGTGAGCTGGATTCTGGTGGTGCTTCTGGTGCTCACCGACGCCGCCATGTGGATATTGGTTAACGAACCCGCTGCCGCCACCGCCCTATGAACCTACAGGACTACCTCGACACCCACTGCGACGCCGAGCCGCCTCTGCTTCGCCGGCTCTACCGCCACACCCACCTGACGCGCCTCTACCCGCGCATGTGCACCGACGCCTACCAGGGGCGCCTGCTGGTGATGCTCACCCGCATGATCCGCCCGGCGCGTGTGCTCGAGCTGGGCACTTTCAGCGGCTACTCCGCCCTATGCTTCGCCGAAGGGATGGACGGCCGCGGGGTGGTGGACACAGTCGAAATCGACCCCGAGCACCGCGACGACCTCCTCGAACTCTTCGCCGGTACACGCATCAACCTCCACATCGGCGACGCCCTCGAACTCATCCCCAGCCTGATGGAGCAGAACAACTACGACCTTGTGTTCATCGACGCCAACAAGCGCGCATATGCCGACTACTACCAGGCCGTCATCGCCCGCATGCACAGCGGCGGCTATATCCTGGCCGACAACACCCTCTGGGACGACAAAGTGCTCTCCCCCGACGCCGCACACGACCCCCAGACAGCCGGAATCTGCCATTTCAACGAACTCGTCACCGCCGACGACCGCGTGGAAAAGGTCATCCTCCCCGTCCGCGACGGCCTCACAATCATCCGCGTAAGGTAGCCCTTTTGTCGAATTTTTGACCCCTTTGCTCTATATTTTGCACCCCTCGGTCTACTCTTGCTTGACCTACTCTCATTTATATTATAACTTTGCAGCATGACACTGAATAGATTGTTTATAAAATTATTTGTTTTATCGGTTTTCATTGCCGCTGCCGGTGCGTCCTCCTGTTTCGGAGGCGTACTGCGTGGCGTCGTAACCGATGCTGCCACTAATGAGAAACTCATTCAGGCCTCAGTGCGCGTGCTGTCCGCTCGCGACTCGGCGCTGGTGAAGGGTGTAGTGACAAACAATTCGGGAAATTTTGCCGTGGAGAATCTCAAGCCCGGCAAATACATCCTCGAAGCATCATATGTGGGCTATGCGCCGGTCTACCGCAACGTGACCATGACCGACGCCGACAAGCGTCTCCAGCCCATCGCACTGAGCGAGAGCGCCATAGCCCTGCGCGAAGCCACCGTGACCGGCATCCGCACCCCCGTCAAGGTCATGGAGGACACGGTGGAGTACAACGCCGACTCCTACAAGACCCAGCCATCGGCCGTGGTCGAGGACCTGCTCAAGCGCCTGCCCGGTGTGGAGGTCGACTCCGAGGGTAAGATCACTGCCAACGGCCAGAGCGTCACCAAAATTCTGGTCGACGGCAAGGAATTTTTCAGCGACGACCCCACCGTAGCCTCCCGAAACCTGCCCGTAAACATGGTGGAGAAGCTGCAGGTTGTGCAGCGCAAGAGCGACCTGGCACGCCTCACGGGCGTTGACGACGGCGAAGAGGAAACCGTCATCAACCTCACCGTCAAGAAAGGCATGAAGAACGGCTGGTTCGGAACCGTCGAGGGCGGTTATGGCACCGACAGCCGCTATAAAGGCAACTTCAACATCAACCGCTTCTGGAACGAGAACCAGTTCACAATCCTGGGCTCGGCCAACAACATCAACGAGCCGGGGTTCGCCGACGGAGCCGCCGGACGCTTCCAGCGCTTCGGAGGCAGCAACGGCATCACCAACTCGCAGTCGCTGGGATTGAACTTCAACGTGGGCAACGGCGAGATTTTCCGCATCGGGGGCGACATCATGTACAGCCACACCGACCGCAACACCGACAAGCGCTCCAACACCGTGTACACCGTCAACGACACCACCTCGCGCTATGCCCGCAGCAGCGCCCGCGACAAGGGGCATAACTTCCGCGCCGACTTCCGGATGCAGTGGAAACCCGACAGCTTCAACACCTTCGAATTCCGACCCAACATATCGCTGAACTACAACGACTCCTGGAGCAGCGACTCATCCTCCACCTTCGCCGGCCGCGGAGTCTCTGAAATTACCCGCTCCATCAACCGCTCCACCTCCGACGGCCACTCCTTCGAGTTCGGCGGACGCCTCATCTATAACCACAACTTCCGCTCCAAGCCAGGACGCTCGTTCTCAATCTACGGCGAGTACCGCATGAGCAACCTTCGCGAAAACGCCGAGACATATTCCCGCAATAAGTTCTATCTCTTCAACGACTCCGTCGACCTTTACGACCAGTTCGCCGACAACCACACCTGGTCCAACACCGTATCGGCCCGCGCCACATGGACCGAACCCATCGGAAACTCCAAAAACGGAAATTTCATAACCCTGGCCTACAGCTTTTCCTACCGCTGGAACAACGCCGACAAGCTCACCTACAACCACCCCGTGAGCTTCCCCGACGGCTGGGACGGCGAGCCCGTCATCGGCTCGGAGCTCATCTTCAGCGAGCCCCTTTCGAACAGCTTCCGCAATAACTACATGAATCAGGACATCCGCATCGGCTACCGCAAGGTATCCAAAAAGGGCAACCTGAACGTAGGCGTGAGCCTGGTGCCGCAAAGTTCACAGTCAATAAACCTTCTCAACGACGACAAAAGCATTCCCAAACGCAACGTCCTAAACGTAGCACCCTTCCTGCGCTACCGATACAAATTCAGCAAGTCGCGCAGCATGAACCTGACCTACAACGGCCGCTCATCCCAGCCCTCGATGAACCAGCTGCAACCGGTGGCCGACGTCTCCGACCCCCTGCGCGTGGTAATCGGTAACCCCGAACTGAAGCCTACCTTCACCCACAACGCGCGTCTGCGTTTCCAGGACTTCAACTCCGAGGCGCAACGCTCCATCATGGCAATGATCATGGCCAACTACGTCCAGAACTCAATCGTATCCCAGACCAGCTACAACTCCGAGACCGGCGGCCAGACCACAACCTACCGGAACGTCAACGGCGTGTGGAGCGTCCGCGGCATGAACATGATTTCATTCCCCCTGCGAAACAAAGCCTTCACGCTCAACAACCACCTCAACATCGGCTACTCCACATCCGTAGGTTTCAACAACGGCAACCGCAACCGCGCCGGAACATTCTCCGTCGGCGAAAGCTTCGGATTCGCATGGCGTCCTGAAAACCTTGAGTTCGAACTCCGCCCACGCTATAACTTCCAGAACACGGCCAACAGCTACCAGAAGAACTCCGACCGCACCGTCCACTCCTACGGCGGCTCATTCTATGCCACCTACTCAATCCCCTTCGGCCTCGTCCTCAACACCGACCTCAACTACACCGCCACCTCGGGCTACTCCAACGGATTCGACACCCGCACCTGGATGTGGAACGCCTCGATTTCTTACCAGTTCCTCCGCGGCCAGGCCGCTTCGGTGAGCCTACGCGCCTACGACCTCCTCAACCAAAACTCCAACATCCGCCAGACGCAGACCGCAAACTACATCGAGGACACCAGCTACAACTCCCTGGGCCGCTATGTGATGATATCCTTTGCCTATAAATTCAACACCTTCAAGAAGGGCGAACAACCCCGCGACCGCAACCGGCGCTTCGGCGACGGTCCCGGTCCCCAAGGGCCTCCTCCCGGCGGTGGCCGCCCGCCGATGGGTCCTCCTCCGGGCCGTTAACACCATGCTTGCAGGTATTCCCAACATCATCGCCTTTATCCGCCGCGCATGGCCGGTGGGCGATGATGTATTGGAATTACTCGCTGCCAAACTCACTGCCGTACGGCTCCCTCGCCGCACAATCCTGGTTGGCGAGGGCGACCTGGCTAAAAAAGCATGGTTCATAGAGCGAGGCATGACCCGCAGCTACTGGATGGCCGACGGTGCCGAAGTAACCACCTCCTTCACCAGCGCCGGCGCAGTAGTTTTCAGCATGGACGAGGTGTACTACGGCATTCCCAGCCAGGAATATGTCGAAACCATAGGGCCCGTCGAAGCCTACGAAATCGCAATCGCCGACCTGCTCGAACTCGTCAGCACCAACCTGGACCTGTGCAACTGGTGGCGCATAAACCATCAGAACGAGTACCGTCGCATCCACCGCTCCCATATGGAACGCCTGTCGCTGCCAGCCGCCGAACGCTACGCCCAATTCTCTCGTCAGTTCCCCCAGGTGTGCCGCCACGCACGCCTGACCGACATCGCCTCCTACCTCGGCATCAACCCCTCCACCCTCTCCCGCATCCGCCGCAATAAATAGGGAAAAAGGAAGCAACCGGCTGTTTATCAACAATGTAGGGACGCAACTGGGAGGGGCGGTCTCCCGACCGCCCGGGGCCGCAACGGCATGGAGGTGACGGGCTCCCGTTCGCCACAACTGGGAGGGGCGGTCTCCCGACCGCCCGGAGTCCGCAACGGTATGGAGGTGGCGAACTCCCGATGCCCACAACCGGGAGGGGCGGTCTCCCGACCGCACGGTGCCGCAACGGTATGGAGGTGGCGAGCTCCCGCTCGCCACAA
>CAYNHP010000056.1:0-14342 GCA_964397235.1 uncultured Bacteroides sp.
GGAAAAATTCCGCACCACCAACGCCAAGGACTTCGAGCGCAACCGCAAGAACCCCGTGGACGGCACCGAAATCATGGCCCTGTTCGGGCTGCCGCAGTCGCCCGAGGTAGGCTATTTCACCAAAAACCTCAAGCAGGCCATCAAGGACTGCGAGATTGACGACACCCGCGAGGCCGCCTTCCGCTATCTGCTCCAGCTTGCGGAGGCAAAAGGCATTAAGCCACTTTATGACCCCCTAACCGAAGAACTGAAAAAAGAATAATGTACTACGTCAGCAAACGCATCGAAATATCGGCCGCCCATCGCCTGGAGCTGGACTACCCCAGCAAGTGCACCTCCCTGCATGGCCACAACTGGATAATCACCGTCCACTGCCGGGCCAAGGAGCTCAATGCCAACGGGATGGTCACCGATTTCAGCAACATAAAGGCCCTCCTGACCGAGCGCCTGGACCACAAGTGCCTCAACGACGTGCTGCCCTGCAACCCGACGGCCGAGAACATTGCACGCTGGATTTGCGAGGAGGTGGAGAACTGCTATCGTGTTGACGTCCAGGAAAGTGAGGGAAATATTGCGAGCTATGAGCGCGACTGAGCATCGCTACGGCGTCAACGAAATTTTCTACTCCCTCCAGGGCGAAGGCTACTGGACGGGGACGCCGGCCGTGTTCCTGCGCTTTTCGGGCTGCAACCTTGCGTGCAGCTTCTGCGACACCGACTTCCGCGCTTCCACGCCCATGAGCGCGGGTGAAATCGTGGCCGCCGTCAGTGCCTACCCCGCGCGCCACCTGGTGCTCACCGGCGGCGAACCCCTGCTCCAGGCCGACGAACCCCTTCTGAGCGCCCTCAAGGACGCCGGTTTTTTCCTGCAGGTGGAAACCAACGGCACCATCCCCGCCCCCGTGCTGATTGACTGGGTAACATGCTCGCCCAAGTTGCTCCAAAGCCGGGTAGGGCGTGTAAATGAAGTGAAAATCGTGTACCAAGGACAGGACGTCGAGGCCATCGCCGCGGGTTTTGACACCACCCTGCTCTACCTCCAGCCCTGCTCCGGAGCCAACATCCCCGAGACAATCGACTATATCCTTGCCCACCCCCGCTGGCGACTCTCGCTCCAAACGCATAAACTGATAAATATACGGTGAAAACTCTGCGGACACTTTTTGCACTGCTTGCAATGATTATCGCTCTGGTCGCTGACGCTCAGAGGGATACCACCATATATTTCGTCAACATATACCCGGGCCCGGACATCTACGAGCTGGAAGGCCATTCCGGCATCATTGTGGACACCGGCGACGGCGCCCCGCTGGCTTATAACTTCGGCGTGTTCGACTTCGACGCGCCCAATTTCGTGTACCGCTTCGTCAAGGGCGAGACGGATTATATGGCCGTAGCCTACCCTGCGGCATCATTCCTCTACCCCTACCGCCTGGCCGGGCGTCGCATCGTGGCCCACGAGCTGAACCTCGACGGAGCGCAGAAATCCAAGCTCATCGACGCGCTGAACCGGCGAATCCGCCCCGAGAACCGCACCTACCGCTACAACTATGTGCTGGACAACTGCGCCACGCGGCCCCTGCGCATGGTCGAACAGGCCGCGGGCGACACAATTCTCTTCACCACACGCCCCGAGGGCTACCGCAGCACCTTCCGCAACGTGATGCGCCACTACCACGCCAACTACCCGTGGTACCAGTTCGGCATCGACATAGCCCTCGGCAGCGGCATCGACCGCCCCATTACAGGCCGGGAAGTATCCTTCGCGCCGGTAGAGCTGGCGGCGATGCTGGACAGCGCCACCGTCGGGGGTCGACCCTTGGCCGGACCGGCACAGGTGTGGCTGGACGTTCCGGCCGGCAACGCCGTGGAAGGCCCCACGCCGTGGCTTCTGCGCCCCTTGACTCTGGGCTGGCTGCTGCTGGCTTTCGCCGTGTGGCTCACATGGCGCGACCTGCGCCGCGGGCGAGCATCACGCTGGTTCGACAGCATCTACTTCGGGCTCATCGGTCTGGCCGGATGCCTGGTGACATTCCTCATCTTCATATCCGTGCACGAATCCACCTCACCGAACTATCTTTACGCCTGGCTCAACCCCACGCCGCTCTTTGTTGCGGTGGCCGTGTGGATAAAATCGGCAAAAAAGGCGGTTGTTTGGTATCAAATTATTAACTTTGCAGTGCTTGTCGCACTTATCGGCCTTTGGCCCCTGCTACCGCAGAGCGCCAATGCCGCATTTGTGCCCCTAATCCTGACGGAACTGCTCCGCTCGGGCCTCTACATAACATTACGAAAACGTTGAAACATATAGTCCGACCCCTTCCGCGCATCTTCGTAGCCCTGGTTGCCTCGCTGGCCGCCATGGGGCTGGGTGCGACCGAGCCCGAGCGGGCGCGGTTGCTGGTGGGCATCGTGGTTGACGGCCTTGAGAGCGACTACCTGGACCTTCTCCGCGAGCGCTTCGGGGAGGGCGGATTCCGGCGCCTGGAGCAGCAGGGAGTGACCATAGCCAACGCCGACTATGGTATGCCCATGGACGCTGCGGCGGCCACAGCGACCCTCGTCACCGGCGCTACACCCTCACTCTCAGGCATTTCCGCCGCCGAGCATTACGACCGGGAGCAGTTGCGCTCGGTTAATGTCTATGCCGACCCCTCCGTACTGGGCAACTTCACCTCCACGCCCTACTCGCCTGCGGCGCTGCGCCTCTCGACCCTCTCCGACGAGGCCCGCATTGCCGACGGGGGCACGAACGTGGTCTACGCCGTGGGGGTAGACCCGGCCCAGGTCATTGCCCTGGGCGGTCATGCGGCCAATGCCGCCATATGGCTGGACAACAAGACGTCCAACTGGGCCTCATCGACCTTCTACGGCGACATCCCCGTTGCCGTCAGCACGCGCAACCGCACCATGCCGCTGGACGTGCGGATGGACACCATGTGCTGGACGCCCTCGCTTGCGCCGGCCGACTTCCCGGCCCTGCCCGACTACCTGCGCAGCTACCCCTTCCGCTACGTGTTCCCCAAGGCCAACCCCCGGCGCGCCGACATGTTCAAGGCTTCGCCGCTGGCCAACCGCGAGGTCAACGAGCTGGCCCTGGAGCTGATTAATTCACTGAAAATCGGCAACCATGAGGGCGCAACGGACGTTCTCAACATTGCCTATTCCATTGAGCCCTACACCTTCAGCAAGAACCCGGACACCCGCATGGAGCTGATGGACAGCTACATAAAGCTGGACCGGAACCTCGAGCAGCTCTTCAACGCCATTGACGAACGGGTGGGCCTGGGCAACACGGTAATATACCTTGCGGCCACCCCGCCGACGGGTCGCAGCAAGCGCGACGACGAGCGGTGGAACATACCCTACGGCGAGTTTTCCGCCCGGAGGGCTGTGTCGCTGCTGAATGTGTATCTTATAGCGCGTTACGGCAACGGCGACTATATTTCCGCCTACCATAACCGCCAGTTCTTCCTGAACCGCGAGCTGCTGAGCCGCCTGAACCTGGACATCGAAACCGTCAGCGAGGATGCCGCGGCATTCCTCTCGCGCATGACTGGCGTTGACCGCGTCTTCACGCTGAGCCAGATAGTGGCCGGCCATGCAGGGGAGCGTGCGGAAGTGATGCGCCGCAACACTTACATCCCCCACGCGGGCGACATCACCGTGGAGGTAGCGCCGGGCTTCGAAATCATCGACGACTACAACGCGACGGCATCGGCGGATTCTCCCGGGGTGGTGGAGCGTGCGGTGGCGGCCACGGCGCCGGTGTTCATCATGGCTCCGGGGATTGCTCCGGCTGTAATCGGAACTCCGCAGGACGCCCGCGTCATCGCCCCGACCGTGGCCCGGATTCTGCGCATACGTTCGCCCAACGGCGCATCGCTGGCTCCGCTGGTCCTCGACCGCAAATGAGCCCTGCGTGTGAATTCCTCTATATCCGAAAAATAAAAACAACTGCATAAATGAGCATAACAAGTATTCTGAAAAAAATCTTCGGCGATAAGTCCTCGCGCGACCTCAAGGCCATCCGCCCGATCCTGGAGAGCATCAAGGCACGCATCCCCGAAGTAGAAAAAATGAGCAACGACGAGCTGCGCGCGCAAATCGACGGCGTGCGCGCCGACATCGCCGCCGCCGTGGCCGCCGACCAGGCCGAAATCGACAGACTCCGCGAGCAGGTGGAGAAGCTGCCTTTCGACGAGCGTCAGCCCCTGTGGAATAAAATCGATAACCACGAGAAAAAGATTCTCGAAATCATAGAGGACAAGCTCAACGAGCACCTCCCCATCGTGTTCGCCACCCTGCGCGAAACCGCCGGACGCTTCGCAGCTTCCGACACCATCGAAGTAACGGCCACCGACTTCGACCGCAACCTGGCCGGTCAGGGGCGCGAATTCGTGACCATCGAAGGGGACAAGGCCATATGGAAAACCTCTTGGATGGCCGGTGGCAACGAGCTCAAGTGGGACATGAAGCACTACGACGTGCAACTCATCGGCGGCATCGTGCTCCACCAGGGCAAGATTGCGGAAATGGCAACCGGTGAGGGTAAGACGCTGGTGGCCACGCTGCCGGTGTTCCTGCGCTCGCTGTCGGGCAAGGGCGTCCATGTGGTGACGGTCAACGACTACCTGGCCAAGCGCGACTCCGAGTGGATGGGTCCGCTGTATATGTTCCACGGCGCCAGCGTAGACTGCATCGACAAGCATGAGCCCAACACCCTGGAGCGCCGCGCCGCCTACGAGTGCGACATCACCTTCGGCACCAACAACGAGTTCGGCTTCGACTACCTCCGCGACAACATGGCCATGAGCCCCGCCGACATGGTCCAGCGCAAGCACTACTACGCCATCGTCGACGAGGTCGACTCCGTGCTCATCGACGACGCCCGTACCCCGCTCATCATCTCCGGCCCCGTGCCCCGCGGCGAGGAGCAGCTCTTCGACCAGTTCAAGGGCAACGTAGAGAAGGTTGTAAAGGCCCAGCGCGACCTGGTTAACTCCATCCTGGCCCAGGCCAAGGTGAAGCTGGCCTCCGAGAATAAGGACGACCGCAAGGAGGGTGCGCTGCTGCTGTTCCGCGCCTTCAAGGGTCTGCCCAAGTACGGCCCGCTGATCAAGTTCCTGAGCCAGGAGGGCATGAAGAACGTGCTCCTCGAAACCGAGGCCCACTACCTGCAGGACAATGCGCGCGAAATGCCAGAAGCCACCGACCCGCTCTACTTCGTGATCGACGAGAAGAACCGCAGCGTCGAGCTCACCGACAAGGGCCTGGACGCCCTGACGGGCCATGCGCAGGACCCGCAGTTCTTCGTCCTGCCGGACATCGCGGCCCAGCTTTCGGAGCTGGAGCACATCGCCGATGTGGCCGAGCGTCAGGAAAAGAAGGACGAGCTCATGGCCAACTACGCCATCAAGTCGGAGCGTGTGCACACCGTCACCCAGTTGCTTAAAGCATATACGCTGTTCGACAAAGATGTTGAATATGTAATCGACGACAATAAAATCAAGATTGTCGACGAGCAGACGGGCCGCATCATGGAGGGTCGCCGCTACAGCGACGGTCTCCACCAGGCCATCGAGGCCAAGGAGGGCGTGAAGGTAGAAGCCGCCACGCAGACCTTCGCCACCATCACCCTGCAGAACTACTTCCGCATGTACTACAAGCTGGCCGGTATGACCGGTACTGCCGAGACCGAAGCGGGCGAGTTCTGGGATATCTACAAGCTGGACGTGGTGACCATCCCCACCAACCGCCCCATTGCCCGCGCCGACCTAAACGACCGCGTGTACCGCACCAAGAAGGCTAAGTACAAAGCCGTTATCGAAGAAATTGAGCGTCTGCGCGCCGAAGGGCGTCCGGTGCTTGTCGGTACCACATCGGTGGAAATTTCCGAGCTGCTGAAGAAGATGCTGGACATGCGCCACATCGAAGCCCAGGTGCTCAACGCCAAGCTCCACCAGAAGGAGGCACAGGTCGTGGCCCAGGCCGGCGGCAAAGGCATCGTCACCATCGCCACCAATATGGCGGGCCGCGGTACGGACATCAAGCTCACCGACGAGGTGCGCGAGGCCGGCGGTCTGGCCATCATCGGCACCGAGCGCCACGAGTCGCGCCGCGTCGACCGCCAGCTGCGCGGCCGTTCGGGACGTCAGGGCGACCCGGGTTCGTCGGTGTTCTTCGTATCCTTCGAGGACCAGCTCATGCGTCTGTTCGCCACCGACAGCGTGGTGAAGATGCTTGACCGCCTGGGACTTAAGGAGGACGAAATGATTGAGCACAGCATGGTGAACAACGCCATCGAAAAGGCTCAGAAGCGCGTCGAGGAGAACAACTTCGGCATCCGCAAGCGCCTGCTGGAGTTCGACGACGTGATGAACAAGCAGCGTACCTATATCTACGACCGTCGCCGTCATGCCGTTCTGGGCGAGCGCATCGGCGTGGACATCATCAACATGCTCTACGACACCGTGGAGAATATGGTCATGACCCACGAGAGCGCGGCTGATTACTCCGACCTCTGCACCGAGATTTTCCGCGTGCTGGCCATCGAGGCGCCCTTCACGGAGGCCGAATATGTGTCGATGGATAAGGAGGAGCGCATCGAGAAGCTCCATGCCGCCGCCGTTGCCGGCCTGGACCGCAAGAGCGACAATATCCGCGGCGTGGCCATGCCGGTGCTCAGGCAGATGGCCGAGAACACTGACTACAACGGGCTGGTGATGGTGCCCATCACCGACGGGCGCCGTGTGTTCAACCTGCGCGTTGACCTGCGCCAGACCATCGAGCAGGACGGTCGCAACATCATCAAGGAGTGGCACAAGGCGCTGATGCTCGTCACCATCGATGAGCTCTGGAAGGAACACCTGCGCGAGCTGGACCAGCTGCGCCAGAGCGTTCAGAATGCCGCCTACGAGCAGAAGGACCCGCTAGTTATCTACAAGGTTGAGTCGTTCCACTTGTTCGAGAACATGCTCAACAACCTCAACAACAAGGCGGTAGCGGCTCTGATGCGCGGTCAGATTTTCGTGCGTCAGAACGCCCCGCAGCCCCAGGGCGAGGGCGAGGCACCCCGCCGTCCGCAACCCGAGCTGAAGGAGACCAAGGAGGAGCTGCGCGTGCGTCAGAACTACCGCGAGAGCAAGGCCGACCTGCCCGGTGCCGAAGAGCAGCGCAAAGCCGCCTCAGCGCCCCGCGGCGAGCAGCAGAAGCCCATGCCGGCCAAGGCTGCGCCCAAAATCGGCCGCAATGACCCCTGCCCCTGCGGCTCCGGCAAGAAATACAAGAACTGCCACGGCCGCGGCCTCTAACCGCCCCACCCCCACCAAAGCCCGACCTCCCCGGCCGGGCTTTCTTTGTGCAGAGGCGTGACAAAATTTTCTTGCAAAGAAAGCGGCGATTTGCGCACTGGCGGGGGGGATGCAAACACCCCCGAGCGGCGGGGCGGCTCGGGGGTGGTGATGGGGGTGGGGTAGGTTATTCCTGGGCGTAGCTCAGAATTGTGGGGCTCTGGACGTCGACGCCGAACTCGCGGGCGCGGGCCAGGATTGCACGGGCCAGCTTGGGCTTGAGGTCCTCGGGACAGTAGCGGAAATAGCTCTCGGCGGCGCGGACATGGGCGGCGTCGGGCATGGGGTACTCGCGGCGTTCGGGGAGGCCGAACACGGAGTCGGGAAGTTCTTTGCGTTCCTCGTAGGTGATATCGTCTGCCATAATTTGAAGTGTTTTAGTTAGTATGTCAGTTTAACGCCTGCGGGTGCTGAAAGTTCGCGATTTTTTGAGTAACTTTGCAAAGTAATACGACGACAATATGGACTCAACATTCGAAATGGTGGCCAAGACCTTCCAGGGACTGGAAGGAGTGTTGGCCGAGGAGCTCCGGAGCCTGGGCGCCGAGAGCGTCAGCGAGGGCAAGCGCATGGTTGCCTTCGAGGGCGACCTGGCCATGCTCTACAAGGCAAACATGTGCTGCCGCACGGCCCTGCGCATCCTCAAACCGTTCTATAAATTCACCGCCACCGACCCCGACGAACTCTACGCGAAGGTGAAGGACTTCGACTGGTCGACCATCATGCGCCCGGACCAGACGTTCTCAATCGACACGGTGGCCTACAGCGACGACTTCCGCAACTCCCAGTTCGTGACCTACCGCGTCAAGGACGCCATCGTGGACCGCTTCCGCGACACCCTCGGCGACGGTCACCGCCCCAGCGTCCGCCTCGACGGGGCCGACATCATGATAAACGTGCACATTTCGGGCAGGGACGTGACCCTGTCGCTCGACAGCTCCGGCGAGAGCCTCCATAAGCGCGGCTGGCGCAAGGCACAGACGGAAGCGCCTATTAATGAAGTACTTGCTGCAGGCATAATCCTGCTCACCGGCTGGAAGGGCGACCGCCCCTTCGTTGACCCCATGTGCGGCTCGGGTACTTTCGCCATCGAGGCGGCCCTCATTGCCGCAAACATCTACCCCGGCATCTACCGCAAGCATTTCGCCTTTGAGAACTGGCCCGATTTCGACGCCGATCTGCTGGCGGAAATCTACAACGACGACACTGCCGAGCGCCCCGTGACGGCACCCATCCTGGCGGCGGACATATCACCGCGCGCCATCGAAATTGCCCGCGCCAATGCCCTGCAGGCCGGCGTGGCGCAGTATATCAACTTCGAGGTCAAGAGCATCGCCAAGTGGGAGGAACCCATGAGCGAACCGGGCACGCTGGTGACCAATCCGCCCTACGGCAAGCGTATCGGCGCGGACGACATGAACGCCCTCTACGCCACCCTCGGACGCGTGTTCAAACACGTGTTCAAAGGCTACGACGCTTGGGTTATCGGCTACAACGACGAGTATTTTCACGAAATCGGCCTGGCGCCGTCGCAGAAAATAGCCGTGAACAACGGTGGCCTTGACTGCGAGCTCCGCGAGTACGTTATCTTCGAGGGCACTAAGCGCGACTTCCGTGCCGCCGGCGGCAAAATCAAGGAAGAGCGTGAGGAAAAACCCCGGCGCGAATTCCGCAAGGACACCCGCCCGCGCAAGGACGGCGACAAACCGCGCAAGGACTTCAACAAGCCACGCAAAGACGGCGACAAGCCACGGAAGAGTTTCGACAAACCGCGCAAGGACTTCGACAAGCCCCGTCGCGAGGACGTCGACCGCCCGTACATTCTCTCCGACAAGGACGCGCCAGCCCGGCCCAAGAAGCCCTTCGAGCGCAAGCCGTCGCTGCCGGCCGAAAATGAGGTTGTGCTCCGGCGCGCAACATGGCGCGTGCGCCGCAAGGACCGCCCTACGGAGGAGTAGGTTTGGGTTTAAAGTTTATTGTTTAAGGTTTAATGTTTAATGGGGTTAATTCCTATCTAAGACCTAAAACCTAACGCCTTAAGCCTATAGCCTAAAGCCTAAAACCTACCGCCTAACGCCTAAAACCTACCACCTAAAGCCTAAAACCTACCACCTAAAGCCTAAATAACCCCCAACACCCTATGGAACCCATCAATGTCCTGTTGCTTGGCAGCGGCGGCCGCGAAAACGCCATTGCCTGGAAAATCAGCACAAGTCCGCTGTTGAAGCATCTTTATATCGCGCCCGGCAATGCGGGCACCGCCGCTTTCGGCACGAACCTGCCCATCCGTCCGACCGACTTCGACGCGGTGTATGCCGCCGTGAAGGAGCACGACATCGCGCTGGTGATTTCCGGCAACGAGGACCCGCTGGTAGCCGGTCTGCGCGAGGCTCTGGAGAGCCGTGCGGCAGCCGACGGGCGCGACATCCTCATCCTCGGCCCCGGTAAGGAGGGTGCCCGTCTGGAGGGTTCTAAGGATTTTGCCAAGGACTTCATGGGCGCCCACGGCATCCCGACGGCGCGTCATCTGACCGTCACCGAGGCCAACCTCGCCGAGGGCGACGCGTTCCTGGACTCCCTCAAGGCCCCCTACGTACTCAAGGCCGACGGGCTGGCCGCCGGCAAGGGCGTGCTGATCATCGACGACCTTTCGGAGGCAAAACGCGCGCTGCGAACCATGCTCGAAGGGCAGTTCGGCGCCGCATCGGCCAAGGTGGTCATCGAGGAGTTCCTCTCGGGCATCGAGTGCTCCGTATTCGTGCTCACCGACGGCCGCGGAGGCTTCTACATCCTGCCCCCGGCCAAGGACTACAAGCGCATCGGCGAGGGCGACACGGGCCTGAACACGGGCGGCATGGGCGCAATCTGCCCTCCACCCATTGCCGACGATGAGTTCATGGCCAAGGTGGAGGACCGCATCATTCTGCCTACTATTCAGGGACTTATCAAGGACGGCATTGACTACCGCGGCTTCATTTTCTTCGGACTCATACGCTGCGGCGACGATCCCTATGTGATTGAGTACAACGTGCGCCTGGGCGACCCCGAAACCGAGGCCGTGCTTCCGCGCATCCAGAGCGACCTGCTCGAGGCCATGATTGAGGCCGCACAGGGCCACCTCTCGTTCGACTTCCTGGTGACCACCAAGAAGCTCTCGGCCACGGTGATGGCCGTGGCGGGCGGCTACCCGGAGGCCTACCGCAAGGGCGACGTGATTACCGGCGACCTGACGCCTGAAGGCTCCATCGTGTTCCACGCGGGCACCAAGGCCGGCGAGGACGGGCGACCTGTCACCAACGGGGGCCGTGTGCTGACGGTCACTTCCTTCGGCAACACCATCGAAGAGGCCACCGCCAAGAGCTATAAAGCCCTGGAAAACATACACTTCGACGGCATGTACTTCCGCCGCGACATCGGTCGCGACCTGATGGACTACGCCGCTAAAAAGAAGGAGGATAAGGCTTGAAAGCGGCTGAACTGACGCGACTGGTCCACTCGCGGTTGCTGTCGGTGGGCGTGGTGGTGGCCGTTGTGGCTGCCGCGGCGGCCTATTTTTTCTCCGGGATGGCCACTCCGATAGAGGCCGACAAGGGCGTGCTGTTCCTGTCGCCGTCGGCTTGGATTCCGAACATGACTTACGATTTCGTGGCGGCCATGGTCAGCGTCGGTGCCATAATCGTTGGCATGGAGCTGCTCTGCAAGGTGCACAACGTGCTGCGGTCCATGAGCGCCCTCTACCTGACGCTGTTCATGCTCATGGAGCTGGCCACGCCCAACTTCTTCGTGCAGCTCTACTCGGGGCAGATTCTGGCGCTGGTAATGGTGCTGTCGCTGATGCTGATTATGAACTGCTTCAAGAACTCGCTGGCATCGCCCCACGTGTTCCTCATCTTCCTGATGCTCAGCGGACTGGCCACGACGCAGTACTGCTTCCTGTTCTACGTGCCCTCCTTCCTGATAGCTTGCGCGCAGATGCGTGTGTTCAACGGGCGTGTGCTCATGGCAGCCCTCCTGGGGCTTATCACGCCCTGGTGGATTCTCCTTGGTGGCGGCTGGCTCCTGGGGCTGGTTTCGCCGGAGAACCTGCACCTTCCGGACATCCGCTCCATCTTTTCCGAGATACCTGCCGACGACGCGGTGCTTATCCTCGTGGCCGTGGGGGTGACGATGCTTTTCAGCCTTACGGCCTTCATCCTCAACGTGTTGCGCACCATTGCCTATAACGCGCGCTCGCGCGCCGTCAACGGCGTCATCACGCTGATGTGGCTCACCACCATCGTGGCCATGCTGGCGGACTACCGCAACATGATTGCGTACATCACGACGCTGAACGCGCTTTCCGCCCTGATTATCACCCACTTCTTTGCCACACACCGCGCCGAACGCTCCTTTGTGGGCGTGCTCATCATCATGGTGGTTTACATTGCCTTGTACATATGCCAAATCCTGCTCTGAAAATCATAGTCGAGGACAAAGTGCCCTTCGTGAAAGGCCTGCTCGACCCCTATGCCACTGTGGAATACCTTGCTCCTGAGGATATTACACCGAAGGCCGTGCGCGATGCCGCCGCGCTGATTATCCGCACGCGGACGCGCTGCAACGCCGACCTGCTGGAGGGTTCGAAGGTGAAACTCATCGCCACGGCCACCATAGGTACGGACCATATCGACCCCGAGTACTGCACCCGCCGTGGCATCACGGTTGTGAACGCGCCGGGGTGCAATGCGCCGGCAGTGGCGCAGTATGTGTTCGGGTGCCTGCTGCACACCGTCAACCGCCCGCTGGCGTCCTATACCATCGGTGTGGTGGGCGTGGGGCATGTGGGCGAGATTGTGGCGCGGTGGGCCGAGGGTTTGGACATGCGCGTGCTCCGCTGCGACCCCCCGCGGGCAATGCGCGAAGGGGGCGAGGGCTGGTGCGACTACGACACGGTTCTGCGCCAGGCCGACATCATAACCTTCCACACTCCGCTGACAAAATTCGGCCCTCATGCCACCTATCACATGCTCGGCGTGGAGGCACTTAAGAAATTAGGGCGCCACCCCATAATCATCAACTCGGCGCGCGGGGCAGTTGTGGACACTCCTGCACTCATTTGCGCCGCTAAGGCGGGCATCACAGGCCCGCTGATTATCGACTGCTGGGAGGGCGAGCCGGACATCAACACCGAACTCCTCGGCCTTACGGCCATAGCCACCCCTCACATCGCCGGCTACTCCCACGAGGGGAAAGTGCGCGCCTCGCAGGTTGCGCTGGACGCCGTGACGACCTTCTTCTGCCTGCCGCGCGTGACGGTGGACCAACCCGTCCCCCAGCGGACGCCTGCGACGGTGAACCGCGCGGCCATCCTCTCCAGCTTCGACCCCACGCCTATCTCCGCGGCGCTCAAGGCCGACCCGGCCGCCTTCGAGACCCTGCGCAACACTTACGTCCTGCGCCACGAGCCCGCAGCATCAGTGGAGGATTAGCACCTCCTAATGTGCACAACTCAGGCTTTCGGTAGGTCCGGAGGACTTCCCTCCTAATGTGCATTTACTCAATATTCGGTAGGTCTGGAGCCCTACCCTCCTAATGTCCACAATCAAAAAGAGGCCGCCCGGACGGGTGGCCTCTTCTATAGGGAGGGGTTGGATTACTTGGAGAGTTTTTCCTTCAGGGCTGCGAGTGCCTCGAGGTCGCCGAGGGTGGTCTTTTCCAGCGGGGTGGTAGCAGCTGCAGGAGCTTCTACTTCCTTGCGGGGAGCCTTTTCGCGTTTTGCCTTGCGTTCAGCGGTCTTCTCAGCGCGTGCTTCGTCTTCGAAGATGCGGCTGTGGGAGAGGATGATGCGCTTGCTGTCCTTGTTGAATTCGATAACCTTGAAGTTGAGTTTTTCGTCAACCTTGGCCATGGAGCCGTCCTCCTTAGCGAGGTGCTTGGGAGTAGCGAAGCCTTCCACGCCGTAGGGCAGAGCCACAACAGCGCCCTTTTCGAGCATTTCGACGATGGTGCCTTCGT
Source organism: uncultured Bacteroides sp. (assembly GCA_964397235.1). Classification (GTDB taxonomy): domain Bacteria; phylum Bacteroidota; class Bacteroidia; order Bacteroidales; family Muribaculaceae; genus CAG-873. The sequence goes on from CAYNHP010000056.1 coordinate 13,346, forward strand.
GAACGGAACCAACGGTGAAGATGGTTTCGAATACATCCCAGGGGTTCTCTTCGAGCTGCTTGTGGCCCAGGGAGAGGCGACGGTTGTCCTTGTCGATCTGGAGGACTTCAACGTCGATTTCAGCACCGATCTGGGTGAATTCGCTGGGGTGCTTGATTTTCTTGGTCCAGGAGAGGTCGGAGATGTGGATGAGGCCGTCGACGCCTTCTTCGATTTCAACGAATACGCCGAAGTTGGTGAAGTTGCGCACTTTGGCTTTGTGGCGGGAACCGATGGGGTATTTGATTTCGATATCTTCCCAGGGATCGGGCTTGAGCTGCTTGATGCCGAGGCTCATCTTGCGGTCGGCGCGGTCGAGGGTGAGGACCACAGCTTCGATTTCGTCGCCGAGCTTGAGGAAGTCCTGAGCGGAACGCAGGTGCTGGCTCCAGCTCATTTCGGAAACGTGGATGAGGCCTTCTACGCCGGGAGCGACTTCGAGGAAAGCACCATAATCGGCCATAACGACCACTTTGCCTTTGACTTTGTCGCCGACTTTGAGTTCGGGGTCGAGTGCATCCCAGGGGTGGGGGAAGAGCTGCTTGAGGCCCAGGGCGATGCGCTTCTTGTCGTTGTCGAAGTCGAGGATAACGACGTTGAGCTTCTGGTCGAGTTCAACCACTTCGGAGGGATGGTTGACGCGGCCCCAGGAAAGGTCGGTGATGTGGATGAGGCCGTCGACGCCGCCCAGGTCGATGAATACGCCGTAGGTGGTGATGTTCTTGACGGTACCTTCGAGCACCTGGCCCTTTTCGAGCTTGGAGATGATTTCGCGCTTCTGCTGCTCGAGTTCGGCTTCGATGAGAGCCTTGTGGGAAACAACGACGTTGCGGAACTCTTCGTTGATCTTAACGACCTTGAATTCCATGGTCTTGCCAACGAATACATCGTAGTCGCGGATGGGCTTGACGTCGATCTGGCTGCCGGGGAGGAATGCCTCGATGCCGAATACGTCAAC
>CAYNHP010000057.1:0-13975 GCA_964397235.1 uncultured Bacteroides sp.
CCGTGGCGGGGATTAGTCATTTGCGAGGATGCGGAATTCGATGGTCTCGGAGTTGGCGGAGGGGTCGAGGATTGTTAGGCGGTGGATGCCCGGGGTGGGTCGGATTTGAATTGTATGGAGGTCGGTAGTGGTTGCGATGTAGTTGCCGTCGAGGTGCCAGAAAAGTTGAGCGGAAGCGTCGGTGTGGGTGGCCTTGCAAATTAAAGGTGCCGTCAGGCTATCGTCGCCGCGGCGGAGTGTGATTTCGGCACCCGCGGCAGGGTACATTATCTTCATGGCACCTGCCAGTGTAGGCCCGGCGGGCGGCTCGCAGTAATCGGCATGAGTGCTGGCGTAATAGTGCTTGTGGACGGGCGGAAGGACGAAATACGACTGCATTTTGAAGGGCTCGGAGGCGTCGGCGACGAGTCGCTGCCCATCGAGCGACACGGGGAGTTCGCGGCAGTAAGGACAGGTTTCGACACCCTCGGCACCTGCTCCCACTCGGCGCATCATGGTGTCGGTACAGTAGGGCCCTGCGGGATGGCCGGAGTGGCGGCACACGGCCATGAGCCGGCCTTCGGGCTCGGTGAACCAGCCTGACTGCGGCAGCATGTTGAAGATGTCGAACATGACCGGGCCGGCGAATCGTGCGCCGGTGAGGCCCGGCACGCCGGAGCCGTCGGCATTGCCGACCCAGACGCCGACAGCGTAGGCGGGGGTGAGGCCGACGGCCCATGCGTCGCGTGCGCCGTAGCTGGTGCCGGTTTTCCATGCCACTTTTTGGGCCGACGGGGTCCGACGCCAGTCCAGGCCGTCGGGGCGTTCGACGCTGCGCATGGCGTCGAAGGTTGCGTAGATGGCTGTGGAGTCGCGCAGGGGCAGCGCGGAGTCATACCTACCAAGAGCTGCATAACATCTGACCACATCCAACAACGCTACCTCAGCACCCCCTAACACCAGCGAGAGGCCGTAGCTTTCGGGGCGGGAGTTTAGCGAGGACATGCCGCAACGTTTGAGCAGTCGGGCGAACCTTCCCACGCCATAGCGCTGAAGCAGCCACACATTGGGGACGTTGAGCGACAGGGCGAGGGCTTCGCGGGCCGGTACCATCCCGGCGAAGGTGCCGTCGAAGTTCTTGGGCACGAATCCGCCGAAGTCGGTGGGGATATCGGGCAGGAGGGTTTCTTCGAGGATGAGTCCTTCCTGGAGGGCAGCGCAAAAGAGGAGGGGTTTGAGTATGCTGCCGGACGAGCGGGGTGCGCGGGCCATGTCGATCCAGCGTCCGTGGCGCTCGTCGGCCATTCCGGCATTGCCCACATAGGCCACTACCCTGCCTGAAGCTACCTCCACTACCACCGCGGCGAGGTCGGCGGCGCCGGAGAGTTCGAGTTCACGGCGCCAGTCGTCGCACAGGCGCTCGAGACGCTGCTGGAGGTTAAAGTCGATGCCGGTAACTGTCCTTTGCCCATGAGGTGCGCCTGCCACAAGGTGGAGCGCAACCTGCGGCATGGGTTGCGCAGCGCCGATGAGGGGTTCATCGATGGCGAATTCGTACTCGTCGACGGTGATATCACCCTTCTCCAAAAGCCTTTTGAGCAGGCGGTTACGTTTGCGCAGGAGGAGGTCGCGGTTCTTGGAGGGATGGATGGCCGATGGGGCGTTCGGAAGGATTGCCAGCGTGGCGGCTTCGGCCCAGGAGAGTGATGCTCCGCCGTGGCCGAGGTAGCGTTGCATGGCGGCGTCGATGCCCACCACGTTGCCTCCGAAGGGCGCGTGGGAGGCGTAGAGGCGTAGGATTTCGTCCTTTGAGTAGCGCGCTTCGAGTCGTGTTGCCATGAACATTTCTACGATTTTTTCGCCAAAAGTGCGCGGGCGCCTGCGGTGTAGACGGATTGTCTGCATGGTGATGGTACTCGCGCCACTTACCACGCGCCCACCTGTCACATTCTGCCACAAGGCGCGCCCAAGACCCCGGAGGCTCACGCCGGGGTGGGAATAGAAGGTGCGGTCCTCATACTCGATGAGCGCCTTGGCGAATTTTTCCGGCACGGAGTCGCAGGCGCCGAATCGCCATTGGCCGTTGGCGGCGACACGCGCGCCGAGGAGCCGGCCGTCGGCGGCAGTGACCACGGTGGAGTTGGGCACGCCGTCGAAGAGCCGCTCCGGGAGGCAGAACAACCAGAGTATCAGCAGTATGGCCGGCAGGAGCAAGAGCCAACGCTTCATGGGCGCACAACTACTCTACGGTTGCCGGTGATGGCCCGGCAGGCGGGGTTGTACATGTCCTCGCAGAGGGTAGGCGGGAGGATGTAGTGGCCAAGGTAGGCAGTGCGCAGCTTCACTGTCAGAGTCTTAGATGCGCCCTTGGGGAGGGAGAAGTAGAAGCGGCAGGCTGTGTCGCGGTAGTCGACGTACTCACCCACGGGAGCGGGGGTATGACGGTCGTTCATGATTTCCCAGCCGGCAGGAATTGCGTAAGCCAGCGCCATATTGTCCACGGCGTCCGAAAGATTGGTGACGCGGATATTTGCCACAAACTCAGTGTCTTGCGGCAGGTTGGAGGGGTCGATGGGCCGGCCATGAAGGTCGGCGTAGCTTACGGTCATTTTCAAGCCGTGGGCAGAGGGCTTGACCGGCTCGGTAGTGGCCGGGCGACCCGTAGTTGTCAGTGTAGCGTAGACAACTCCGGTGCCTGTATTTACCACCTCCACGGCACCTGCGTCCGGGTCCTGGTTGAGGGTCATGATACCGGCTACGGCGCCGAGGTCGATAGGCTTGCCTCCACGCGGCACCACTTTTACGGTGGCCTTACCGGCGTCGTTGCTCAATCGGCTGAAAGCTATGGCGGCGAAGGCGATGTCCTGCGTGATGCCGGAAGCATCGCCGGCAACCTTATTCGCGAGGGTCAATGCGCGGTCGGTGAGTCCGCAGAGAGAGTATGCTTCGAGAGTGAGAGCGCGGTCGCGTTCGTCGGAGGCAAAGAACGAGCTTTTTTCAGAGGAGGCCTGTTCAGAACGTTCCAGGAGCTTGAGGGCCACGTCGTTACGTCCGGCAAGAGCGTAGGTTGACGCCAGGACACAGGCTGCTGTTGCGGGTAAGATTCTGGCTTCGCGCAAGCGGTTCATAGCCGGTTTTTGCGGTGCTCCGGCAACAGCGAGGGTGTAGAGGCGGAAGGCCTGGTTGAGGTCGGAACCTTGACCCTGACGGAAAGCCGCGGCAGCCTTTTGCTGGAAGTTTTTCCATGCATCGAGGGTGGATTTATCCACGGCAAAGCCTTGGCGGACGGCCTCCGTCAGGGCGAGCCCGGCCATTGATGTCACCCATTCATTCGGCTTGTTGAACCCGGGCCAATAAACGAATCCGCCATCGGCCAACTGCCTTGCACACAGTTGCTTAATAGTACCCGGGAGCTGCTCACGGCACCATTGGCGACCATCGTCGCCGAGAAATTGCCGCCCGTAGAGCATGAACAGGGCTTTGGAGGCAAGCTGTTCGGTACAGCGGTGAGGATACTCCTGCCAGAACGTGAGCGCCGCGCCGAAATCGATGGCCGGCATTGTGGCAATTTGCAGGGTGACAGCCTCCGGCGTGCCATTCCATGAGAGTGTTTCAGTGCCGTTGGCCTTTAGTATACAGCTTTGAGTTTCAACAACTTGCGGCATCGGGTTGCCAACATTAATCCAGAGTGTGTCAGCGGCCCGATTGTTGCCCGATGTTGCGTTGATGATGATTCGCGCCTTGCCGGGTGTGGCCGGTGCGCACGCCATGGTGAACGGCACGGCTTTTTCGCCGCTTTCGGCAAAAGTGACTCTTTTTGAGGCTTTGCCGACTACTTTCAGCGGGGGCGTAACGCTAACATTTACATCCACATTACTCTGCCCCGCTTCCATGGCGAAGACATTGACGGGCATCGTTACGCTGTCGCCGCAGGCCAGCTCACGAGGCAATGACGGAAGCACCATCAGGGGCGCGGTGACCTTGACGGTGCGGTCGGCATGGCCGTAGGCGCCTTCATGAGCTGCTACGAGCATTACGCGCACCGAGCCGACGTAGTTTGGCATGGTGATACGGTGGCTTTTGGTACCACCGCGAAGGGTGAACGGTCCCAGGAAGCGCACCGCCGGATTGAAGCGCTTTTCCTTGCCGGCTGCGCGGCGCAGGGCCTCGTCGCCACCGACGGAAGCAATGGAGCGGAAGTCGGAGCCGAAGGTGCCGATAACGTCGTCGAACATGTCCCACGTGCGTACCCCGAGGGCCTCTTTAGCGTTGAACGCAGGCCAGGGCGCAGGGGTGCGGAAGGAGGTGATATCCAGCAAGCCCTCGTCAACAATAGCCAATGTGTAGGTCATTGTCTTATTCTCTTTTTCACTGACTTTCAGAGTGAAAGGTTCGTTGGGATGCAACTCGCCGGGCATGTCGATTACCGGCTTGAGGATAGATGCGGGGTCGACCACTGAAGCTTCGCGGACGCCGAAGAGACGGATTGGAGTGTCGAACGACGTTGCGGCGTGCGGACGCAGTAGGGTTGCGCTTACGTAGAAATTCGGGGCCATAGATGCGTCGACGGTGAGCGGGAAGCGCGTTTCGTCCGAGTCGGAGAGGGGTACCCATACCTTACGGACTACTCCGGCACCCGTCTCCACCGAGAGCAGCGCGCGGCCACCGGCGCAGCGAGGGAGGTAGACCATGGCGCGGTCGCCCACGGTGTACCGGTTGCGGTCCAGCGAGAAGGTGAGTTCGGTGCTCCCGGAAGCTTGGCCGCGGTCGGATCTTCCGCGCCACTGGGGCCAGTCGACCTCAACAATGCCGCCGGTGGCATGCCCTCCCTTGGGGTCGCGCACCAGCACCAGATAACGGCCCCAGTCAGGATAGTCAACGCGGAAGGGCACTGAGGCGCGACCGTTGGATGCTGTGACGGTGCCGTTTGCCACAAGGTCGGCCGAAGTGCTTTTCACATATCGGCGGAGGTCGGCAGCGCTTCCTTCGTACCACCACCCCCAGTCGAGGCGGTAGATTTTATAGTCCAAGGCTCGTTCGCGCATGCGGGCGCCCTCCTGATTGAGCACAATGACGGGGAAGGAGATGTCGGTGTCGGTCTCAAACTCGTTCTTGCTCAGGTCGATACCCACCAGCACCCCGAATGGCGCAAAGGGCACTGAGGAGCTGACGATGCTTGCGTCGCCGCCGGGCTCGGCCACCTTGGCCGTGAGAGTGGCCATGAGCATTCCAGGGGCGTTGATGTCGCCCTCAAGCATGACTTCTCGCGTGAGGCCGCCGGTGCTGTCGAGCATCCCTTCGGCCACGCGGCGTTCGGAGCCGGTGTAGGTGGTCAGGGGGTTCCGAAAGGTGTAAGAGCTATATTTGGGGAACGGCGAAGGGTTGGGCGCGAGGCTCATACTCACAGTGGCATGCATATCCTTGGCCACAGGGCCGGTGAGCCAACGGGCATCCATACCAACGCTCTCTTTACGGCCTGCACACAGCACTTTGGGCATGGAAAGGTTAACTTTCAGGCGGTTGGGCTTGATGGTTTCGATGCGTACGGGCATAGAGGTGGTATTGTCGCCTAAGGTGAACTGCGCCTTGTAGCGGCCTGTGGGAGCGGACTCGTCGGTGGGGATGGTGAAGCAATAGAATCCGTCGACACCCTGCCTGAGGACTTGGCTGGCGTAGAGCCGTTCGGAGGGGTCGAAAAGCGAGAGCGTAACGGGATGATTGGCAGGGAGTTGATGCTCACTATCCTCCACGATGAGGGTAAGGTGGAGGTCGTCGCCGGGTCGCCACACACCGCGGTCGCCATAGGCAAAGGTGCGCAGGCCACCCTGACGCCGACGCCCGGCAGTGGCCCCATTGGGCAGGTCCAGGCAATAACCCTTGAGCACCTTGAGGTAGGTGGAGCTGCGGCCGTCCGAGGCTTTGAGCATGAAGGGCTCGCGATCGGTGGCAATGGAGGCGAATCCGTTGGCGTCGGTAGTGGCTGACGCGAGTTTTTGCAACTGGTAATCGTAAGCGGTGACGGTGGCACCGGCACGCGGTTTGGCCGAGGGGAGGTCGGTGACAATCACTTCAAAACGTTTGTTTTCACCTCGCTTGGCTATGAGCCCGAGGTCGGAGGCCACGAGGTTGACTGACTTCATTCGGCTATTGACCATATAATATGAATCGGTGGAGGGATCGTCGCGTTCCTGCCAACGGTAGTCCCACCAGTCATGGTCGGGCATTTGACGAAAGATGTAAGGGTCAGCTTTATCCCATGTGCGAACATCCTCGGCGTCAATACCTTGCACGGGGTCGAAGGCTGCGGGTTCGGTACGGCCATAGAGCGAATATGCCTTACGGAAGGTCAGCAGGATGTTGTACACAGCGCCTCGCTCCTTGGCGAAAAGGCCGCGGAGGTCGATGGCGAAGTCCTGCCACCGGTGGAGGTCGCGCGAGGGGTCGGTGTCCAAGCGGACGGTTTGGCGATGCACAAGACGTCCGAAGCGGCGCAGCTGAGAGCTTTCGTCAAGATCGTTTTCCTGCAGGAATGCAAGCACGTTGGAGGGATACACCTTGACCACCTCCACATCGACGGCGGCGAGGTTTACGGCGCGGAAAGGCAGGCGGAGGTTGGCGTTGTCGGGGAGGATGGAGCCGTCGAATGGAATTTCCACTGCCGGAGGGATTACGGGTTGATCAAAACGGCGCACAATGTCGCTTGCCAGACTCGTCCCCTCGCTGCTACGGAGAAGGTTGCTCAGCCGCATGTTGATGGTTTTCAACGCGTTGGCCGGATAATAGACCTTTACAGAAGTGCCCTCACGTTCGAAGCGCAAGTCGGCGATACCGTCGATTTCGATGAGGCCTTCGAGGTCCTGCTGCGAGCTCAGCGGTGCGCTGAACTGGAGTTGGATGTAGGGTTCGGCGGCATCAATACGGTCGGCGTCAAGGAGTCGGAAACCATCCAACGAGGGCACGTTGACCTCGCACTTCGTTGCCGGGAAACCCTCGCTTTCGGCTGTGCGAAGGCTCACACGATAATCTTCCGGACGACGTTTGATTCCGGTGATGGTGAACGCCCGGAGGCTCATGGTCGGCTGAGGGTCCATAACAACCCTGGCGCCAGGCTCGCTGCAGGCTATAAAACTGCTGTCGGCGGTGACCTGTGCACCAAACACGCTGTTGTACTCAATCCGGCCGCTGATGGTGACCAGGCCTATGTCGTTGGGGTCGATGGTGGCTTTAACACCTGCAAAGGCAAGTTCGCGCGGTTGGGCTGTGAACTTAAAGGCGAAGCACCCCAGCGAGTCCACGCCGGTGAGAGCGCTGAGGTCCACCCGGCAGGTGTATGTTTGTCCGGCCTTGAAGCCGGCGCCGGGCATAAAGCCAATGACGTTGCCCTGCATCTGCTCCACGCCTGCTACTTTTGGCGAGAACTGAAGGATTTTGCGGGGATTCTTGGTCGAGTCGCACCGCATCATGGTCTGGGCGGTGAATTCGATGAAAATGGGTGACCGGGTGTCGACGATGGCGGGAGGGAAGGCGGCCACCCAATCGGAGGCTTCTTTCAGCGACATGTCTTTGGGGCTGCAGCCGGCGAGGGTCAGCAGGGCGAGCAGGAGTAGGCGAAGGGCGAGTTTCATAGTGCTTATGTGGGTTAGACACGCAAATTTCGCTCTATTCCCGGGCGCATGCAAGCATTTTTGAAGCCATTGTACAAAGTACCCTTTCGGGAGTACGAAATGAAATTTCGACCCTCCGAGGGGCCGAGTTCAGGCTTTCGGGTCGTGGCTTTCGGGATTAATCATGATGCATCCAGAAATGTGGAGAGGAGGTAGGGAGAAAAAGTATTTTTGGCCGGAAGTAGGGAGAAAAAGCCGGTTTATACCCCATCGGCAGGGAGAAAAATCACGAGGCCCTGCGGATGCTGGGCCTCGTGTGTTATGGAGGAGTAAGGGATTATTCGCCTACGGCCTGAACGAAGTTGAGCGATTTGTTCTCAATCTTGTTCTTACCTACGAGCAGGGGCAGGGGTGAGGGACGGCGGCTCAGACCGAAGGTCTGGTAGAAGCGCTGACCATATTCCTCGGCGTTGAAGGGACGGTTGTCGGTGTCGACGTTGCGCACCTCAAATACCATCACACCGCGGTTGCCTGCCAGAGGACCAACGAGCTGACCTTGCTCGGCGGCGGCGATTGCACCCTGGAGGGCGCTCTCGTTCACACCGAAGCCAACCAGCGCGGGAGCGGTGAAGACTACGTCGCCTTCCTGGACTTCTGCACCGAGCACTTGAGCGTACTCGCTGAGGCTACCTGCCTTGCCGGCATTGTCGGCCATGAGCTTGGCGGCCTTCTTGCTGTTGCGGGCCTGGGCGCGGAGCTGGGAGTTTACGGAAGAGGCGGTGTAGGGAATGTAATCGTCATAAACGTCCATTACAGCCATAGCCATAAGGTAGCTCTGCTTGTCGTCCTGGAGCAGGGGTGAAACCTGACCCTTCTTGGCATCCATAGCCCACTTTACGAAGCGGCGGCTATCCTTGGCGTTGCCGATGCCGGTGCTGGAGGCGCTTATCTGGTCGGTGAGCACGGAGTAGCCGGCCTCGGTGGCATTCTTGGCGAATTCGTCGGCGGAGCTGTTGTTGCTGATATAGGTGCGCAGGGCGGTGGTAAGGTCGGTGAGGGTTTCCTGAGAGGGGTCGACGGTGTACTCGATGGTGGCAACTTCGTAGTAGGTCACGGGGGCGTGGCGCTGATTAACCTTGAAGATTTGCTGCTGCACGTTGCCCTGGACGGTGTCGGTGTAAACGAATGCTTTGCCAACGGGAGCGTTGGTGAGTGCGTTTTTGAGCTTCTCATCCATCTGCATGCCTTCGAGAGCGGTCCAGATGGTGTCCTGACCACCGGTGGTGACGCCGTCGATGATTTCTTCGATGCGCATGCCACCGTTGATAACGGCCGCAATCGAATCGTAGTCAGTAGGCACGGACGACTGGTAGATGCCGATGGAGATTGAGTCGATGCCCTGGCTTACGCTCATGAGTTTGGCAAGAACGTAGCGGTCGTTCATGCGTTCGATTTGCTGAGCCTGGCCAACGTTTGCTTCCTTGATGAATTCCTGCTGCTGGCGGTTGTAGGCCTGCATGGGAGCCTTTGTGGTCTGCACCACGAAGCGGCTGTTGGAGGTTACGGCGTCGAGGCCTTCCTCGGCGTTAAGTCCCTGGAGGGCATCCTCAACAGCCTGCTGACCGGCGATACGGTCGGCCTGGGAGGGCTCGATGGCTACATAAATATAGTCAACTTCGCGCATGGGCTCCAGCACGCGGTACTGGTTCTTGCGCTCGTTCCAGAGGGCTTTTACGTCGGCGTCGCTGAATTCAACGTCCTCGTCGGAGAGGGCGGAAGCGTCCTTGGCCACATAGGCGATGTGGCGGGTAGTGGCGTTATCGTCGTAGAAAGCCTTGGCGTCGAGGTTGTTATAAGTATAGAGACCTTCGATGAGGTTCATGTACTTGCGGCTCAGGCGCGATTCCTCCACAGCCTTTTCCTGCTCGGCCCAGATGCTCTTGAGCTGTTCGCCGGCCTGCGCGGGGAGATTGTACTTGGCGGGGTTCTGCATGGCGTCGTACACCGCACGGCCGCTCATTTCGGGGAGGTTAAGCTGGCGCGAGAGGGTGTAGATCATCTGCATGGCGGCGGGGTCGGGATAGTCGCCGGTCATGGCCTGGGTGAGCTCGGCGTCAGTCACCTTGATGCCCAGGTTGTTGTATTCCTGCTTCAGGAGGGCTTCCGTGAGCAGCGCCTGAACCACGTTCTGGGTGAGTTCGTCGTTGCTGTAGTCCCGGCCCTGGTTGCGGAGCTGTTCGCTCATCTGGTTCAGGCGGGCGCTATAGTCCTGATAATCAACGGATGCACCGCCGACCTTGGCCACGGTTGTGGGCGAGCCGAAGTAGGTACGTCCGGAGGTGAGGAAGTCTCCGAGGATGAATGCAAGGAGTGCCACAATGATGATTACAAAGAGCAGCACTGACTTGTTTCTGATTTTCTCTAATGTTGCCATTGGTATGTGAGGTTTATTAATTTGCGATTTAACGCGCAAAGATACAACTTTTTTCGCATAGATTCAAACCTCAGGGGTTAAATTTTTGGCAGAACGTCGGCGAAAGCCTCTTTGACGGCATCGACGGCGTCGAGTTTTTCCCATGTAAAAAGTTCGACGGTGCGTGTGAACGGCTTTTCGTAGTGGCTGGAAAAGGTCTTTTCAACCACGCGCGGGGTGCGCCCCACGTGGCCGTAGGAGGCAGTTTCGCGGTAGATGGGGTTGCGGAGCTTGAGCCGGCGCTCGATGGCTTTGGGGCGCATATCGAAGATTTTTGCCACCCGGTCGGCGATTTCGCGGTCGGTCAGGGCCACTTTGGCGGTGCCGTAGGTGTTAATGCACAGGCTCACGGGTTCAGCCACACCGATTGCGTAGGCCACCTGGACCAGGGCGCGGTCGGCCACCCCGGCGGCTACGAGGTTCTTGGCGATGTGGCGGGCGGCATAGGCAGCCGAGCGGTCGACCTTGGAGGGGTCCTTGCCGGAGAATGCGCCGCCGCCGTGGGCACCGCGTCCGCCGTAGGTGTCAACAATGATTTTGCGTCCGGTCAGACCCGTGTCGCCATGGGGGCCGCCGATGACGAATTTACCTGTGGGGTTGACATGGAGCTTATAGCCGTCGTCAAGGAGTTTGGCTATGTGAACGGGGAGCTTGGCGCGGGTACGGGGAATGAGGATTTCACGGACGTCGCGCTCGATGGCGGCCAACATGCGCTCGTCGGCCTCCTCCTGGCTGATGCCGGCCTTGGCGGCGTCGATAAACTCGTCGTGCTGGGTGGAGACCACGATGGTGTCCACCCGCAGGGGGCGGTCGTTGTCGTCATATTCCACCGTCACCTGGCTCTTGGCGTCGGGGCGCAGGTAGGTCATGTCGACGCCTTCGCGCCGAATTTCGGCCAGCGTCATCAACAGCGAATGGCTGAGGGCCAGTGTAAGAGGGATATAGAGGGGCGTTTCATTGCTGGCATAACCGAACATCATGCCCTGGTCGCCGGCACCCTGCTCTTCCTCGTCGGCACGCTCAACGCCGCGGTTGATATCCTGGCTCTGTTCATGAACAGCCGTCAGCACGCCGCAGGAGTTGCCGTCGAAACGGAGCTCGGAGCGGTCGTAGCCAATCTCGTTGATGGTACGGCGGGCAGTGTCCTGGAGGTCTACGTATGCCTCACTCTTGATTTCGCCGGCCACGACCACCTGCCCGGTGGTCACCATTGTCTCGCAGGCCACCTTAGAGTCGGGGTCGCGGGCGAGGAATTCGTCGAGGATTGCGTCGGAAATCTGGTCGGCAACCTTGTCGGGATGCCCTTCGGATACGGATTCTGATGTGAATAAGTAACTCATTGTCAAATGATTTTTCCGCGAAAAATCTAAAGCTTTAAGTTTCTGCTTAGCCCGTTAGGCTTTGCAATGTAAAGAATAAAACAAAAAAAATCGCAGCCGGGAAAACTCACGGCCACGCTTCGCGGTGGAACAATGCAGCGATGGGATTTACCATCGGTTTTAGCATTTTTTCAAGTGGTTGCAAGCAGCCAAATCTTTCCACTGTGCGAGAGCGGGCACTGCCCACAATTGCGCCGCAAAGTTACAAAAATTTTCCGGCATGCGCAACACCCGGGCGAATCATTTTTTAGGCGGAGGAGATTTTAGGATTAATCGGGCAGCTTGGGAGGGGTAGGTCTCCAGACCTACCACCTTTCGCGAAATGTTTTTCATGATTAATCGAGATTAATCGGGATTAAACTTGATTCATCCCGAAACAGTAGGTTGCGGAGACCCCCGGTAAAGAAAAAGCCCGGCGGAGCCGGGCAGTGGGTTATTCTTGGGATGCAGCGGGAGCAGCGGCTTCCGCGGGGCGAGGCTTGCGCCGACGGCGGCGTCGGGCGGGTCGGTTTTCGTCCCCGGCACTTCCGAGCAGGATGGCCTGGACCTTGCGGGCGTCCACGGCACGAATCTTGCTCTTGGGGCGCTTTGGTTTAGGCTCCTTCTTGGGTTCGGCAGCCTGAAGTTCGGGCTTGGGCGCCTCGGGAGCGGTTTCTTCCTTGGGGGCCTGGACGGGAGCGGCCTTCGGAGCCTGTTCCTTCTTGGGCTTTTCGGCCTTTGGAGCAACTTCCTTCTTGGCTGCAGCGGCTTTCTGGGGCTCGGTTTCCTTTTTGGGAGATGCCTCTTTCCTGGGCGCTGATTCCTTTTTGGGAGCTTCGGGTTTGGCTTTGGCTTCCTTTTTGGGCTTGGCTGGCTCGGCCTTGGGTTGCTCGGCCTTGGAGGTTTCCTCGGGCTCATTTCCGCGCTGCTCTTTCTTGCCGGCTTTCTCGGCCGAGGGGCGGTTGAGGTCCTTCTCCTCGCGGAGATTGATTTCGTTGCGGGCTGAGTCGAGCACCTTGTATTCAAGGTAGCCCAGCGACTGGTCTGGCAGAATCTTGAACGTGCGTCCGAGCTTGGAGCGCCAGGAGCGGTAGGTGTTGAAAATCAAGCCTTTCTTGATGTATGCGTCCACATACGGGTGGATGTACATCACGAAGTCTTTCACACGGAGGGTGTTCACCACGTAGTCAAGCTTCTCGAAGAGGGTGTCGGTGAAGAGAATCGAGGGCTGCACATGGCCGGTGCCGTGGCAGGATGGGCAGCTTTCGGTGACCACGAGGTCCATAGCCGGGCGTACGCGCTGGCGCGTAATCTGCATCAGGCCGAATTTGCTCAGAGGCAGGATGTTATGGCGCGCGCGGTCGTTGGCCATGATTTCCTTCATGTGCTCGTAGAGCTGCTGGCGATGCTCGCTCTTGGCCATGTCGATGAAGTCAACCACGATGATGCCGCCCATGTCGCGAAGGCGGAGCTGTCGGGCAATTTCGTCGGCGGCGCGGAGGTTGACCTCCAGAGCGTTGCTTTCCTGGTCGTTGGCGGCTTTGGAGCGGTTGCCGGAGTTGACATCGATTACATGCAGGGCCTCGGTGTGCTCTATAATAATGTAGGCACCCGATTTGAAGGATACCGTCTTGCCGAAACTCGACTTGATCTGGCGCGTTACGCTGAAATGGTCGAAAATGGGTTCGGCGGCGGTGTAGTGCTTGACGATGTCGCGGCGTTCGGGGGCAATGAGAGCCACGTACTTGAGGATTTCGGCGTGGATGGCGGCGTCGTTGACATGTATGGCCTCGAAGGAGGGGCTGAACACATCGCGGAGCATGCCTACAGCACGGTTCTGCTCCTCGAACACCAGCGCCGGCGCTACCGACCGCTGGGCTTTGAGGCATGCCGATTCGAAGCACTCCAGCAGCGTTTTGAGCTCATTGTTGAGTTCGGCCACGCGTTTGCCTTCGGCCGAAGTGCGGATGATTACGCCGAAATTCTTCGGTTTTATGCTTTCGATGAGCTGACGCAGACGCTGTTTTTCCTGCGGCGATTTGATTTTCTGAGAGATGGACACCTTGTCGCTGAAAGGCGTCAGCACCAGGTACCGGCCTGTGAAAGTGAGTTCGGTGGTGAGTCGCGGACCCTTTGAGGAAATGGGCTCTTTGACAATCTGCACCAGTAATTCCTGACCGGGCTCAAGGGTGCCGGTAACGGAGCCGTGCTTGTCGATTTCGGGCTGCAACTTCATCTTGGCCATGGATGGCAAGCGCTTTTTGTCGCTCACCAAGGCGTTGACATACTGGAGATAAGAGTTGAAGTTGGGCCCAAGGTCCAGATAATGGAGAAATGCATCCTTTTCATACCCCACGTTAACGAAAGCGGCATTCAACCCCGGCATGAGTTTCTTGACCTTGGCCAGGTAGATGTCGCCGACGGCGTACTCGATGTCGCGCGACTCCTTCTGGAGGTTGACCAGGCGGCCATCCTCAAGGAGGGCTATCGTAACATCGGACGCGGTTACGTCTACGATAAGTTCACTTTTCATTTGATCGTGAGGGTTGGGTTAATGCACA
>CAYNHP010000058.1:0-13945 GCA_964397235.1 uncultured Bacteroides sp.
ACTGATTTTAAGCAGTTTCTCTGCTAATAAGCGAGCAACTTTTTTCATTATGTTGAGTAGTTTTGATTCCAAGTGCAAAGTTACGGAATCGCCATAAGATAGTCAAATTTTTTTAGTTAATCAGCCTGAAAAAAGTCGTCGGGTTCATTGATGTTTTCTCAAAATCGAGATTTATCGAGATTTATCAGGATTTATCGGGATTAATCTCGAAAACTTTTTAGCACGATGAGGCGGTGGGGTGTGATTTCAAAATTACGCGGGCGGGGGTTGCAAAAACGGCTTTTTAGTTGTAATTTTGCGTTTCAGAAAAGACGATTCTATGTTCAGCAATTCATATTTTACAAATATACCGCCGGTGGTGAAGAATCTGATTATCATCTGCACCGGCATGTTCCTGGTGATGGCCCTCATTCCGGCTGTCCACAACTCTTTCGAGCGCCTGTTCGCGCTGTACTATTTCACATCGCCCGGCTTTAAGCCCTATCAGGTGCTGACCTACATGTTCCTACACGCCAACTTCGGCCACCTGTTCTTCAACATGTTCGCACTGTTCATGTTCGGGCGTACTATCGAGATGGTGATGGGCTCGAAACGCTTCCTCTTTTACTATATTACCTGCGGCCTGTGTGCCGCGCTGGTGCAACTGGGCGTGTTCGCTTTCCAGATTCACAGCATCACGAGCCTGCTTCCGCCGGAGGTTGTGCAATATGTGCAGGAGAACGGTTATTCGATTCTGCGCGACAACATGAACTACACCAACCCCGACATGGCACGCCTCAACGGGTACATCAACACACCGATGGTTGGTGCTTCGGGGGCAATCTACGGCGTGCTGCTGGCCTTCGGGTTCCTTTTCCCCAATATGCCGATTTATCTTTTCTTCGTGCCCGTGCCCATCAAGTCCAAGTGGATTGTGCTGGGTTATTTCGTCATCGAGTTGCTTTACGGCATCACGGGGACAGCCGACAGCGTTGCTCACTTTGCCCACCTTGGCGGCATGATATTCGGCTTCCTGATGTTGGTTTACTGGAAGCGGAAGGGCGTGTTCAATAACCACTGGTTCTTCTGATGACGGCGCCTACTCCCACCCCGGCCCGCAAACCGACGGGGGCGCGGAAGCGTCCGGCCAAGAAAAGCGCACCAGCCCGCGGAAAGAAATCGCCGCGCAGGGGTAAGCGTCGCTGGCTTATATGGCTTAGAATCTGTTTCTTCCTGCTATCGTTGCTGACGGTGATATGCCTGGGAGTGGCCGGGTATGCGGGGAATGTGTCGCCGGTGACGCATAGCGCTGTGTGGGGCATCCTCCCGCTGTGCTTCTCGCCGTTGGCGTTGCTGACGGTCGTTCTGCTCATAGGCCAGATATGGTGGAATCGCCCCGGATGGATTATAATTGTTATAGGCATGATTTTCAGCGCCGGCCCATTATTGACCCTCTGCCCGCTGCATATTTTCAAACCGTCCGTGCCTAAGAACTCCGAGGAGCTGACTCTGCTTACATATAATGTGCACAATTTCAACCTTGACCCCAATACGAGCGGGGAGGAAATAGCTGACTATGTGCTGGCGCAAAATGCCGACGTGGTGTTTCTGCAGGAGAGCAGCAGTGAGTTCTGGGCAAACATACCCAAGGATAAACGCGAAAGTATACACAAGGCGTATCCTTACATATTCCATGGCGGATATGCACAAAGCACGCTGTCGAAGTACCCCCTGGCGCCGATTCACATCAACCTGAACCGGTCGACCTTCGGCGGGGGAGACCTGGCCTTGTACCGCCTGACGATGCCCGACGGGCGGCTCATTACACTATTCAACGTACACCTGGCATCGTACAATCTCACCGAAGCCGACCGCAAGCTCTATGTGGACCTCACGCGCATGAAACCCGAGGACCCGGGCGAAGTACGCCACCAGCTCCTGGACAAGCTTGCCGCAGCAGCGCGCGACCGAGCCCGTGAGGCCCGGCAACTCACGCGCTATGTAAGGCTCTACGGAGGCCCCAACGTGATTATCGCCGGCGACTTCAACGACGTCCCCGACTGCTACGCCATCCGCATGCTCGACAACGAGTGCGGGTTCGAGGATGTGTACCCCAAGGTAGGCTTCGGGCCTATGATAACCTTCTATAAGAACCGTTTTTATTTCTGCATCGACCATGTGATGTACCGCGGAGCCCTGAAGCCAATTTCGCTCAAGAAGGGTAGCCTCAAAGCATCCGACCACTACCCGCTGACGGTGAGGTTTGCCGTGACGGAGCAGAAAGTACAACAAGAATAAACCACAATAAATATCTATAAATCAATCGATATGAATATTTTTAACACCATACTTCTTACTTGCGCGCTTGCGGCCGCCCCGGTTGCAACGGCGCAGGAATGTATCCTCGGAATCGACGGCGAAGAGTCCACCGGCGTGGGCATCTACATCAAGGACCTCACCACAGGCGAGGTCCTGGTGGACCACAACTCGCAGATGGCGCTCACGCCGGCGTCGGTCATGAAGGCCGTCACTTCAGCAACAGCCCTTTCCACCCGCGGCGCCGACGCCCGCTTCCAGACGCCCGTGCTGCTGAAAGGTATCAAGGGTGAGGGTAGCACCTGGAAGGGCGACCTGATAGTTCGCTCCTGCGGCGACCCCACACTCGAAAGCGAGTATTTCCGGGGCAATACCGGCTTCTGCGAGCGCATAATCAATAATCTCAAGGCTCAGGGAGTCAGTAGGATAACAGGTAAAATCGTAGTTGAACAAACTCTCAAGGATGCCGGACCCATATGGCAGTGGGAAGTAGAGGACCTGGGCTGGAGCTACGGCGCGGGTCTGTTCGGGTTCAATTACATGGACAACTCCTTTACCCTCTGGCCCAATACCGGCAAGACGAAGCCTGAAATACCCGACCTGAAGCTCGAAGTGCACAAAGCTTCGAGCAACGACCTCATCCGCGGCATCTATTCCGACCGACTGGTGGTGTTTACCCGCGACACGCGCGACACCAAGTGGGCCGTTACCTCGACCATGCCGGACCCCGCTGCCGTGTTCGTGCATCAGCTCAAAGGGATGCTTTCGGAAGCCGGAATCAAACTCGACGAAAACAAGAACGCATGCGGCTCGGCCGACCCTGAAAAGACACTCTTCACCCACACTTCGCCCCTTTTCGAGGACATTCTGCGCAGCCTGATGGTGCGCTCGGACAACCTCTTCGCCGAGGGCATGCTGCGCGCCATCGCCCCGGGCGATACACGTAAGGCCGCAATCAAGGCTGAGAAAGAATTCTGGGAAGCCAATGGCGTAAGTCCCCGTTACACCATAATCAACGACGGCAGCGGCCTCACGCGTGCCAACCGCCTTGCGCCCCGCTTCTTAGGCGATGTACTCGAATTTATGTCCAAGAGCGGGCTGGCCGAAACCTACACATCTTTCTTCCCGCGCGCCGGCAAGGACGGGACAATGCGCGGTTTCCTGGCAAAGTCGCCCCTGAAGGGACTCATCGCCCTCAAAACCGGAAGCGTGAGCTCGGTGCAGTGCTATGCAGGTTATAAACTTGATGCCGAAACTAATCAACCTACGCATTTAATTGTTATAATGGTAAACGGCTTCTT
Source organism: uncultured Bacteroides sp. (assembly GCA_964397235.1). Lineage (GTDB taxonomy): Bacteria > Bacteroidota > Bacteroidia > Bacteroidales > Muribaculaceae > CAG-873. Next base: position 3,597 of record CAYNHP010000058.1, read on the forward strand.
CTGCCCCCGCAAGGATGTGCGCGAAGCTGCCGAAAATCTTCTTACCGATCTATTTGTTGATTAAACAAACTACTGAGTATGACTGACATAAATCAACTGGTACAGCTCAACGTAGAGCTCGAAGGACTGTTAAAAGTGTTGCTCGACCGCAAGAGCATCCATGCCAAATCGTTGCTGGCAGAAAAATTCAGGCAGTATCAAACCCTGATTCAGCAATTCCTTGCAGAAGAGGAGGATGGCGAAGAGGTGCCGCAGCAGGAAGTTGAATCCGTTGCCGAAGAAGCGTCGGTTGCCTTGAACGAGGGGCACGCTATAGAGGTCAAGGACCAGGAGGCCGAGGATAGCGAGGTGGACGACCAGGACGACCTTGCCGCCGAAGCAATAGAGCGCGGCGAGCAGGAGGAGGAGCACATGGCTTCGCACGAGCCTAATCCCAAGGTTCTCAAGGCTTTTACGCTTAACGATAAGTTCCTCTTTACACGCGAACTCTTCAACGGCGACGACCGCGACTACACCGACACGCTGAATCTTCTCTCCGAGATGGGCTCCTACGAAGAGGCAGAGGATTACCTGCTGCACGACCTGATGTGGAACCCCGATAATGCCAACGTGAAGGCATTCCTGACTGCTCTGGAAAAGGCGTTCAAGTAGGCCTATGGCTGGGAAACTTTACATTGTACCGACGCCGGTCGGCAACCTCGAGGACATGGCCCCGAGGGCCATCCGGGTGCTGAAAGAGTGCTCGCTGATATTGGCCGAGGATACGCGTACGTCGGCTGTGCTGATGCGCCGCTTCGGCATCGACACGCCCATGGCAAGTCACCATAAGTTCAACGAGCACAAGGACTTATCGCCGATTCTTGACCGCATAGAGGCGGGGGAGAGCATAGCGCTGGTGTCGGACGCCGGTACGCCGGGCATTTCCGACCCCGGATTCATGCTTTCGCGGGAGTGCCGTATGCGCGGGCTGCCGGTTGAGACCCTTCCGGGACCCACGGCTTTTGTGCCGGCGCTGGTGAACTCCGGGCTGCCGTCCGACCGCTTTTTCTTCGAAGGTTTCCTGCCTCAGAAGAAGGGCAGGGCAACGCGGATGCATGAACTGGCCGAAATGCCGGTTACATTTATAATATATGAGTCGCCCCTGCGTGTTGCCAAGACTCTTGATGCACTTGCGCAGGTTTGTGGCCCGGAGCGTCCGGCGGCCGTAAGTCGCGAAATATCGAAGCTTCACGACACAACCCACCGCGGCACGCTGGCCGAATTGGCTCAGTACTTCACCGTGAACCAAGCCCGCGGGGAAATCGTTATAGTTGTAGGTGGAAAGGAGCGCCCCTCCGTGGAGCAACGCCGCCACAAAAATAAGTATCGTTCCGACGACGATGATTCAACTGAAAACGTTTAACATCAACTAAATATGAAGAAAGTACTACTTGGCTGTCTGGTGGCCGCCTTCGCACTCACCGGATGTAACAATGCCGAAAAAGAAGCCGAAGCCGCCCGTCAGGAGGCTTTGAACCAGGCAACCCGCGAAGAACTTGCCACCGCTGTGGCCGACCGCGACCAACTCCTGGACCTCGTCAACGAAATAAACGACGGCATGACGCAGATTCGCAAGATGGAGAATATACTCGCGTCTCCGACTTCGGGCGAAACCGTGTCGCAGCGTGATCAGCTCAAGGCCAACATTGAGGTAATCCAGAACACCTTGCGCGAACGTCGCGAAAAGCTCGCCGACCTCGAGAAACGTCTGAACAGCTCCAATCTCTCCAACTCCAAACTGCAGGCAACCATCACCAGCCTGCGCGAGCAGCTTGACCAGCAGGCAGCTGAGATTCAGACTCTTACCACGAGCCTTAACGATGCCCGTGCACGCATCGGCGAACTTGACGTGGCCGTTGACAGCCTCAACACCACCGTAGCCGCCGTTACCAGCGCCAAGGATTCCACCGAGAATGTCAACACCACCCTTACCAACGAGCTCAACACCTGCTACTATGCCATCGGCAGCCAGAACGAACTGAAGGAGAACGGTCTGATTTCCACCGGCTTCCTGCGCAAAGCAAAACTCGACCTCGCCGACGGTTCTTACAACTCATCGTTCTTCAACAAGGGCGACAAGCGTACCCTGACGGTCATCGACCTCAACTCCAACAAGGCCAAAGTGATGACCAGCCACCCCGACGGGTCGTACAACATCGCCGAGAGCAACGGCCACAAGGTGCTCCAAATCACCAACCCCGCTTCCTTCTGGAGCCTGAGCAACTACCTTGTAGTCCAGATTGACTAACATCTAACTCACCATACGCGCGAGCCACGGTCCACACCGCGGCTCGCGTTGCGTTGGCGGACGTCAGCGTGTTATAAGTTGTCGGCCAAAATTTGAATTTCGTAGGCAATAGTGTCGAGTGCTTGTTTGAGTTTCTCCCGTTCTTCAGGTGTGAAGCCTTCACGCTTGCCGTTTACGATATCGTTATTGAGTTTGTGGCAGAGCCATGAGCGCGAGCGTCCGAAGAAACGTTCAGCAATGTAGGACACCTTGAGGACTTTCATGATGTCTTCCTTCTTGAGGTCAAGCACCAATTTATCGGGTGTAATCTTTCCACTTTTAACGCGCGCAATAATATCTTCGGCCATCTGCTGAACCTCGGCCGATTCTGCCTGTTCAAAAATTTCGTTGATGAATTCGTTATCTGTCATGGTTGATTGGGTCTGTTTGTTATTAGACCCTGCAAAGTTAATCAACAAATGTTGAATTTGCAAATTTTGTTCAATATTTTGGTGCCGACAAAATCAATGGCATGAAAAAAGTCCTTTTCACATTTCTGCAATGGGAGAAGGACCTAAGCCAAGAGGCATTTGTGATTCAAGTGGTTGTTTTGAAGTTACAGAATAATTGTGTCACCTTATCATACTTACTATTATACCTCTAAAAGCGTGAGAAGCTGACTCGCGTCATGACTCATCTTTTATCTTAGCTTAGATTCTTACACAGAAAATATTATAGATAATCGGTCTAAGATTCGAGGTTATTCGTTACGGGTGCAAAACTACTCATTAATTTTAACTTATGCAAAAAAATGGACTCTCAAAGAGCCCATTTTTAAGGATTATTAATATTTATAAAAACAAATTCAGTATTAAGCCTATTCAGCGAACATAGCGGGGTCGAGAATCCGGCAAGCGGCCATCCGGGCGAGCACGTCGTAGAAAACGTCGAGTGCCATGGTTGGGTTGATGGGGTTGCCGTTGAGGCACCGCAGGTCCTCCGGCGCCGGTTCGAGCAAAAGGCGCACGCGCCGGATGTCATGGTCGAGGAAACTGAGGTTGAACCGTTTGCGGAAATCTTCGTAGGTGACTATGGTGAGTGCGGCAAGTTCGACCACGCTTGCTTCGATATGAGCCACCGTATCGGGGTCGGGACCCGTGGTCATTGTGTGCTGGAGCAGGGTCATCATGAACTCGATGGTTCGGTAAAGACTGCCCACATATGCCACCGGCACTTTTTCGGGGCTTACGCGGCAGGTGAGGATGAGGGCAAGCTCGCCAAGGAGCGTCAGCGGGGCCTGCTCGGGTTCATCGCTTCCGATGAAGTCGCGGGCGTGGAGGTCGGCCACGATTAATATGCGGTAAGCGCAGTCGACGGCCTGCTCGGGCTGATTCATGCACTGCTTCAGTTGCTCGTTCAGGCGCGCAAGAGCCTCGCCGGACACGCGCAGGCGCATATCGGTATCTTCGGCCGCATCCAAGTCGGCAAATATTTGTTCCAGAACCGGATCTTGAGCCATTTTATTCAACTTTATGCAGGTCGTGGCCCATGCGCTCCTTTTTGGTGTGCATGTAGCGGAGGTTGTAGGGGTTGGGTTGAACCTCGATTGGCACGTTTTCGACAATTTCGAGGCCATAACCTTCGAGGCCGATGCGCTTCACGGGGTTATTGGTCATAAGGCGCATCTTGCTCACGCCCAGCATGTTGAGGATTTGAGCGCCCACGCCGTAATCGCGTTCGTCGGCTTCGTGGCCGAGATGGATGTTGGCTTCGACGGTATCCAGGCCCTCTTCCTGGAGCTTGTAGGCACGGATTTTGTCCATCAGGCCGATGCCGCGCCCCTCCTGGTTGAGGTATACGATTACGCCGCGTCCCTCTTTTTCAATCATTTCCATGGCTTTGTGGAGCTGCTCGCCGCAGTCGCAACGCTTGGAAGCGAAGATGTCGCCCGTGGCGCAGGATGAGTGCACGCGGGTGAGGACGGGCTCGTTTGAAGTGATGTCGCCCTTGATGATTGCAATGTGCTCCAGGCCGTTGTTTTTCTGGCGGAAGGGGATGAGGCGGAAGTGACCGTAGGCCGTTGGCATGTCCACCTCAACACCCTCTTCGACAAGCTGTTCGGAGGCAAGGCGGTAGGCAATGAGGTCGCGGATGGACACCAGCTTCATCCCCCACTCGTCGGCCTTGCGCCGCAGTTCGGGGAGGCGGGCCATGGAGCCGTCGTCGCTCATGATTTCCATCAGGGCGGCCGCCGGTTGGAGTCCTGCCAGGCGCGCGAGGTCTACGGCGGCTTCGGTGTGGCCCGAGCGGCGCAGAACGCCCTGATCCTGGGCGTAGAGGGGGTTGATATGGCCCGGGCGGCCGAATGTCTGTGGGGTGGATTCGGGGTCGGCCAGGGCTCGGATGGTGGCGCAACGGTCCTCGGCGCTCACGCCTGTGGTGCAGCCTTCGAGCTTGTCGACGGTGATGGTGAAGGGCGTGCCGAGCATCGATGTGTTGTCATCCACCTGGTGGGGGAGTTCCAGCTCGCGGCAGCGCGAAATGGTCAGCGGCGCGCAGAGCACCCCGCGGGCGTTCTTGAGCATGAAATTCACCTGCTCGGGGGTGATTTTTTCGGCCGCAACGATGATGTCGCCTTCGTTTTCACGGTCCTCATCGTCGACCACAATCACCATTTTGCCTTCGCGGAAATCGTCGATGGCGTCTTCTATACTGTCAAGATGGATTTTTTCCGTTGTCATAAGGGTTATTTTTTTATTCGCCCGATGATGCTTTGGGTTGTTTCGGCAATCACGCCGAGGTTGCGCACACGGGGCTGGAAGGGGTATTGGTTAAGCAGATTTATCAGATATATGTCGCCGGAGTTGGACAGATAGTCCACCAGGTCGTTGAGTTCGTTTCGGAGAGCGGGGTCGACCTTGAAGAAAGGACGTTTCCACTTGGGCGTGGCGTCAAGACGAGCCTGTTCGGCGGCAATTCGTCCGGCGAAAGTGGCCAGCATCTCGAGCGCTACGGGCTCTTCGACCTCGGTCATGCGCACTTCCTTGAGGCTGAGGTTGCGGGCCTCGTACTTACCCACGAGCCGGCGGAAGAAGTTGCGGTAGGCGTCGATGTTGAACACGGCAGAGTCGCCTACGGCCTTGTAGGTGAAGAAGATGCCCAGGGGGAGCATGGCGGCCGTGCTGAGCCATATGCCCTCCCAGACGGGGAGCTTGCCGTCGCGTGCCATCTTGTAGCCCATGTTGTCGATGATGAAGTAGACGATGAAGAGCAGCACGGAGATGACCAGCGGGGTGCCCAGGCCCCCTTTCTTGATGATGGCCCCCAGTGGCGCGCCGATGAAGAAGAATATGATGCAGGCTATCGAGAGGGTGAATTTGCGTTCCATCTCGATGTCGTGGCGTCGCATGAGTTTGGCCTGTTCGGTCAGGGCCAGCGAGCGGTAAGTGAATTCCTGCTTCTGGCGTCGGGCCTTGGCCAGGGCGTTGTTGAGGTAACTTCGGAGCGAGGTGGGTTGAGGTGCGTTGAACACCGAGTCCAGATCCAGCTTCGCGGCCACGGCGGGGGCGTCGTCGGGGCGTTCAACCATCACGCCGTGGGCCACCTTGGTGGTGGGACGGGTGATGTTGAAATAGGGGGTGTTGACGATTTCGGCTGCGTAGATGTTGCCGATAGAGTCCACCTGGCGCCCGATGGAGTCGATGGAGTGGCGTAACTGGCTGATATTCTGGCCTACATACTGCGAGCGGATTCCCCCCTCCTCCATGCGGTTGAAGTTGGCGTCGAAGGGGAAGTAGACCTCTTTCTCAGTGAAGTGCTCCCGGCGGAAGGGCAGGTATCGGCTCTGGCCCGTGCCCATGCTCTGGTCGCGCATGTTCTCGAACATCTCGCCCGAGTAGAGGTGGAGGAACATGCGCGTCTTGTCCTCGGTGAAGTTGAACTGCCCCGAGTCTGCCAGGATTACGCGAGTATTGTCCAGGCCGCGGCTCATGTCGTAGATAATCATGTCGTAGAGCATGCCCGTTTCGGGGTTCTTGCGCTCCACGTAGAGGTTCATGTTCGGAATCTGGTCGTAGAAGGAGCGCACGGGAATTTCCACTTCCGGCGTTTTCTGGCGCACGGAGAAGATGAGCGTGTACATCTTGGTCTGGGCCACGGGCAACACGTCGTTCTGGAAAAAGAAGGCTCCGATGGCAACGAGGATGATGAACACGATGAGCGGGCGCATGATTCGGAAGAGGCTGATGCCCGAGGCCTTCATGGCGGTGAGTTCGAAGTTCTCGCCCAGGTTGCCGAACACCATCAGCGACGCCAGAAGGACCGCCAGCGGGAGCGCCGTAGGCACCATGGTCAGGGCCGCGTAGAAGAACAGTTCGCCAATGATGCTGACGTCCAGACCCTTACCCACCAGGTCGTCGATGCTCTTCCACAGGAACTGCATCAGCACGATGAACAGGCATATGAAAAACGTCATCATGAACAACGGCAGGAACCGCTGCAGCATGTAGGTGTAAAGACGTTTGACAATAACCATGCGCTATATCTGTTCAGGACTACAAAGTTAACAAAAATTCCCCACACCACCCAATGGCGCGGGGAAATTCACATATGTATAGCGGAGACTGTAGATTATTCGAGGGCTTTGCGGTTGCCGCGGATGTAGAGGCTGCATTTACCGTTTTTGGGGATGGACAGGCCGATGTCGATTTTGTAGCCGTTGCGATCGAGGACGGTGCGGTAGTAGGTTTCGGACTTGGTGACAATTTCGGTGTCGAAATCCTCGCCGTTCATGTCCTTGCGGAGTGCGTCCATTATTTCCTTGACCATGACGGGGTCGTACTTGAAATCGAGGTAATAGGACATTTTGTCGCCGCGTTTCACCTTGGACCATTCCACTTTGGAATTGTCGTTGTAGCGGCCGTCGAAGAATTTTTCAACTTCGAGCTGGGGTCCTTTTGCAAATGCGGAGGAGGCCAGGAGAATGAGAGAAAACAGCAGGAGTATACGTTTCATGGGTAGAGTGCTAAATTGCGTTTGAAGTTTTCGTATTGGTTTTGGCGTTCGAGAATCATCATGTCCATCATGTCGATGATTTCGTCGGCGTTCTTGCTTTGTTGGGAAGCTTGGAGGCGTGCGGCTTCGAGGTCGAGAGTGCGTCCGTCGGCAAATGCTTCGTACTGAGCGGAGCGGGTGCCGATGCCGAAGAATATGCCCAGGGCGAGGACCACCACGGCAGCTATTGATGCCACGGCCATCAGGGTGGGGCGCAGAAAGCGTCGGGGTGCGGACTTCGGGGAGAGCCGGGCGGCGGATTCGGCGCGGGCTGCGATGCCCATCAGGGCGCGGGTGCGGTCGAGTTCGGGAGTCGATTCAGGCATATGGCTCAGGAGGTACTCCAGCTCGCGCTCCTCAAGCACCGAGAGCTTGCACTCGGCATAGAGCCTGCAAAGCTCCTCGGCCTCTTGGATTGTCAAATTTATGTCTGTTCCTTTCATCGTTGCAGTTTGTTATAATTTTCGCGCATCTTCATTCGGGCACGGCTCAGGGCGGTGCGGACGGCTCCTTCGGTCATTCCCAACCGCCGGGCAATGGCGTCGTACTCCATCTGTTCGTTGGCAACCAGGGCCACGATGTGGCGCTGGATGTCGCTCAACCCTTGAGTGATGAGCTCCTGGAGGCGGGCCGGGTCTTCGCCGAAGGGCTGTTCAACGGTGGCGGATGTTTCGTCCACGGGCTCGGTGCGCAGTGTGGCGGCGCGACGCAGGCGGTCGATGCACACGTTGTGGAGCACGGCGAAGAGCTTGTTGCGCGCTTCGGTGTCGGTGCTCACGGGTCCCTTCTCCAACAGCCGGATGTAGGTGTCCTGGAGGGCATCGCGGGCGTCCTCATCGTTGTGGAGGAAGCTCAGAGCACTCAAGTGGAGCTTGTGGCGCAGTGCCAGGAATGAAGATGTAAGAAAATCCGGTTTCATATTGCTTACATCTTAGATACGAACTCGAACCGGATTTGTTACAGCCCGGGCGGTGTTTTTTTGATTTATCGGGATTAATCGGGATTAATCTTGATGCATCTCGATGTGGGTCAGCTGAAGAGCTGGTGGAGGGCATCGAAGCGGGTGGCGACACCGGGGCCGAATTTTTTCATGGATGCGCGTACACGTTCGAGCGGTTTCTGCTGTCCGAGGTTGGTCTTGGAGTAGAAGCAGTCGGCGTAGCAGATGAGTTTTTCGAGCAGAGTTTCGGGCATGTATGAGCGGTCGGGGGGCAATCCGGCATCCCGGGCTTCGTCGGGGGTGAGGCCGGCGCCGGTGTGGCGTTCGGCTACGCGGGCATATTTTTCGGGAGCACCCGCGCTCCGGAGGATGTCGGCACCGGCCACGCCGTGGAGCATGTATGGCAGGGAGCCGTGGCACCCGATGGCCGGGGCATCTACGCGGATTATGCCGATGTCATGGACCATGGCGGCGGTTTCGACCTCTTCGGGGTCGAGGCCAAGGTGCTTTTCGGCATTGATGCGGCAGGCGAGTTCGGCAACGGAGTGGGAGTGCGAAAGCAAAATCCCGCGGGCTTCGTCGCCCTCGGGATATATGCGGTCAATCAGTTTGCGGAAATCAAAGTCGGCGTTCATTCGAGGATGTAGTTCCAGTTGTGTTCGTCCGGATATTCGCCCCAGCGGATGGCATTGAGGCGGTTGTAGAGGGCGGTGGTGATGGGGCCTGGGCGGTTGTCCTTGGCGATGACATATTTTTTGCCGGTGTCCAGGTCATCGATTTCGCCCACGGGCGAGCATACGGCGGCGGTTCCGCAGGCGGAGGCTTCGGACATTTCGGCGAGCTCGTCGACTGTGATGTGGCGTTCCTCAACCTCGATGCCCATGTCGCGGGCAATGGTCATGAGGCTCATGTTGGTGATTGAAGGGAGGATGGAGTCGCTCTTGGGGGTGATGTACTTTCCGTCCTTGATGGCGAAGAAGTTGGCGGGGCCGCACTCGTCGAGGTATTTCTTCTCCTTGGGGTCGAGGAAGAGGACTGCGGAGTAGCCCATGGAGTGCGCGCGATGGCCGGCGGCGAGCGATGCGGCGTAGTTGCCACCGACTTTCCAGCGGCCGGTTCCCTGCGGAGCCACGCGGTCGTACTGGCGCATGATGCAAATGTTGGTGCAGCCGAAGCCCTTGGAGAAATAGTTGCCCACGGGAGTGGCCATGATGAGGAACATGTATTCGTTGGCTTCCTTGACGCCGATTCGTGGTGTTAGGCCTATTTCGAGGGGGCGCAGGTAAAGGGAAGCGCCGGTGCCGTAAGGGGGGATGAAACGTTCGTTGAGCTTGACGCACATCTTGCACATTTCAATGAAGAGTTCTTCGGGAACGGGTTCCATCAGCAGTCCTTTGGCCGACTCGCGGATGCGCTTTGCGTTTTCTTCCATGCGGAAGATGCGGACCTTGCCGTCAACCCCTCTGAAAGCCTTCAGGCCTTCAAAGATTTCCTGACCATAGTGCAGCGCGGTAGCTGCCATGTGCAGTTCAACCTTGTCGGACTGCGATACTTCGATTTCGCCCCACTTGCCGTCCTTGAACGTGCAGCGGACATTATAATCGGTTGGATAATAGCCGAAAGGCAGTGACGCCCAGTCGATTTCTTGCTCCATTATTTGTTTCTTTAGTAGGTTGCTCGCAAAGTTAACCAATTTAAATCAAATAAACATTAAAATAAGTGACAAAATATGCTAAAAAACATACAAGCGCCCAATTTCATGGCAAATTGCGCCAAAAAGGCCGCCCGGAAGAGGCGGCCTTATTATATATGTGTGTGGAATCAGCGGATGGGTTTGTACTCCACGAAGGCTTCCATAGCTTCGTAGGAGGCCAGGCCGAGGTCCTCATAGAGGCGTGCAGTGGCGCGGTTGCGGTCCTCTGCGCGTTGCCAGAAGAGGCGGTCGTCGTTGCCCAGGAAGGGAGCGTTTTCCATCTGCGACTGGTGCTTGAGGATGGAGTTGCGCTTGAAGCGGAGTTCTTCGGGGCTGATGGGCACTGCCATTTCGATGTGGTCGATTTCCCATTCTGCCCATGCGCCGCGGTACATCCA
>CAYNHP010000059.1:0-12935 GCA_964397235.1 uncultured Bacteroides sp.
TGAATCGCGAATAGATTTCTTTGGCCTTCTGTTCGGCGAGGCGGTGGGCTTCTTCAGGGTTGTTGATTGAAGGGATTGAGCTCTTTGGGGGTATCATCACCTTCGTACCCGGTGCAAGCTTGTCGGGATGGCGCAGCTTATCCTTGTTTGCTTCATAGATGTAAACCCAGTAGACGTGTGAGCCATAGTACTTGCGGGCCATGGTAGTGAGGTAATATTTCTTGCCGACCGTGTCGTAGACCACCTCTTGCTCAGCCGGTGCGGCAGGGGTGGGAGCAGGTTTGGCAACAGGTTCCGGCTCAACTTTGGGAGTTTCCTGAGCGACCTCGCCGGCGATGGCTTCCACGGGAACTTCTTCAATTACGAAATCGGAAGCAACGCTATCGACCTGCTGTTGGGGCTCCTCTTCGTCGTCCCATCCTACTTTGGGAATGGGATTGTTGAAGATGGCCAGAAATAAGGCAGCCCCGATAATCAGAATTGCAGCCCCGGCAATCCACCAGAACGCCTTGTGGCCTCCCGATGCTGGTTCTTCTTCGGGTTCTTCGGGCTCCGGCGCATATTTAACCGGCTCTGCCACAATAGCTTCCGGTTCAGGGAGCGGTGCGGGCGGCGTCGTGACTCCTACCGGTTCCGGCTGAGCACTTTCAGACTCGGGCTCAGACTCCTCGGGTTCGGGCTCCGGTTCAGGCTGCGTAACCTCCGGTTGAGGCTCTGCAACTTCCGGTGCAGGCTCGGGTACGGGAGCTGGTTCGGGCTGAGGTTCCGGCTCGGGCTCGGGGGATAGGAGTTCGCTTTCGTCCACAGTGTCGGCAAGCTCGACGGGCTGGAAGACGCCGAACCGGCGGTTGACCTCCTCCTGCATTTCGGGGTCGGGAACGAACACAACGCCGTTAGGCGCACCCACGAGCGGATCTGTGCTCCGACGGAAGGTACCGATGCCCTTGATGGCGACTGACTCTCCGGCGACGAGTCGCTGCTCTATCCCGGCAAAGAATGCGCGCAGGAATACGCGGGCCGTGGTGGTGTCGGTGCCGGTGGTTTTGGCCAGGCGCGTGATGAGTTGCGAAAGGGTGATGATGTTATTCATGGCGCAAGTGTTTTAGGAGCATACCTCCGGGTGTGAATTCGAGGGTTATTTCAGGGGGCATGAGCATGCGCTTACCTGTGGAGAGGTCGCGGGTTATCGTCTCGGGATGCTTAACCGGCGTGAATGTACCGAAAGTGGGAATGGCCACGGAGTCCATGTCGCTGCAACTTTCGCGCATAATCACGGCGAGGCCTTCAATGAGAGCGTCGACGTCGGCCACCGGACGGTGGATGGCCTCGGATATCTGTTTGCGGAATTGTTTATGATCCATGTCGGGGATATATCTGAATAATGTCGGAGAGCTTGGTTGTGAAGTAGGGCGAACGCATTTCACAACGCACGCAGGAGTCGACCGGAGTGTATGATGCGATGTGTACGCGATCGTGTGTGAGTGAGGAGGAGTTGATGTCGTCGACCACCTGCATAAGGCGGCGACGGCGCAGGCGTTCCTCCGGGCTGCTGAAGAGCGACTGCTGGATGGTTCGCTCGTCGGTGATGTCGCTGATGAAAATACCGGCTCGCTTGTAGCCGAATCCGTCGCGATAGATTGCCTTGAGGCATTCCAGGGCGGCTTTGGCAATTGTGGCTGTGTCGTTTGTTGCCTCGGGGAGCGAGCGCTCGGCGCTGTTGCAGTACTGGGGGAGGTCCTCGCGGAATGAGTTTGTGTTGATAAAGACCGCCACGCTGAGGGCTGCGGCCCGCTGCTCGCGCATACGCCGCGAAATCATGGTGGCAAACAGGGCCACCGCCTCGGACATTTCCTCAAAGGAGGTGATGTTGTTTGCAAAGGAGCGTGAGCAACACATTTGCTTGCGGTGGGTGGTGCTGATGTCCGACGGGATGCACGGGCGCCCGTTAAGCTCATGCCATGTGCGTTGCCCGACTATGTTGACCATGCGGCAGATGTCCTCTTCGGGGCGGTCGGCAAATTGGATTGCGCGGGAGATGCCGTAGTTTGCCAGGCGGCGGGTGAGTCGGCGTCCGATGCCCCAGACGTCGGATATTTCGGTCATTTCGAGCGCACGCCGCCGGCGATACTCGTTGTCGATGATGCAGACACCTTTGTAGGCGGGGAATTTCTTGGCGAAACGCGATGCCACCTTGGCCAGAGTTTTGCTCGGAGCGACTCCAATGGACGTAGGAATACCTACATTACGCCGCACGCGGCGCACAATCTCATGGCCCAACAGGTCGAGTTCGGCCACCGGGATTGAGCCGAAGTCGAGGAAAGCTTCGTCGATGGAGTAGACTTCCATACTCTCCACCAGCTCGCCGACGGTGCTCATGACGCGGGACGAGATGTCGCCGTAGAGGCGGTGGTTGCCCGAACGGACGTGCACGTTGTGGGTGTCGCAGAGTGGTTTTATTTTGAAATAGGGCTCGCCGCGTGGAATTCCCAGGGCCTTTGCCTCGTTGCTGAGGGCCACCACGCACCCGTCGTTATTGCTGAGCACGACCACCGGGACCCCACGTAGGGAGGGGTTGAAGATGCGCTCGCAGGACACGAAGAAATTGTTGCAGTCGATTAGGCCGCACATCTTCATGCCGTCGAACGAACGGATTATGTGGTCGTCGGCAGGGGTCATATCAGTGACGTCGGCGGTTGCGGGGACGGCGGTTATTTTTGATGGTGTGAGTGACCACGCCCCACACCTCGAAGCGGTCGTCGGGAGTGACCAGGATAGGGTCGAACTCTTCGTTGGAAGGGATTAGCCACACGCGGTTTCGCTCCAGGCGAATTCGCTTGAGGGTGAAGTCGCCATCGAGGCAGCACACGGCCAGGTCGCCGTCGGCCGGTTCGAGCGAGCGGTCGATTACCAGCAGGTCGCCCGGCTCAATGCCCTCCTCGATCATGGATTCACCTACTACCTTGCCATAGAAAGTTGAGGCAGGATGGCGGATGAGTTCGCGGTTGAGGTCGATGTACTCGGTGATATAGTCCTGAGCCGGGGATGGGAAGCCGGCCTGGATGCCATAGTCGGCGTATGGCAGCGGCAGTTCGCTGCTCACGTCGGGTGTGTAGAGATTCAGTTTTACCTTAGTTGTCATTGGAGAGAAGTGTAAAAAAATCAGTCCAGAAGTTCTTCCTGAATTGCATACCGGGGGCGATGCTTGACCTCGGTGAAAATTTTGCCTATGTACTCGCCGATGATGCCCAGGCAAATGAGAATCATGCTGCCGAGGAACCAAATCGAGAGCATCAGAGAGGCCCAGCCGCTCATTGCGGCCCCTTTAAGGAGAGAGACACCCACATAAATTCCCACCAGGACGTCCACGGCCAGCAACATCACCCCGAGGGTGAAAATCCAGCGCATCGGGCGGGCGGTGAATGAAGTGATTGCGTCCACCGACAGGTTCACGAGCTTGCCGAAGGAGTACTTGGTCTGGCCGGCGGCGCGTGGTTGCCGGGCGTAGGTCACCACTGAGTGAGGGAGACCAATGTGGGGGAATATGCCCCGCAGGTAAAGGGTTGCTTCGCCGTACTCGGCCAGCATGTCCAGTGCCCGGCGGCTCATGAGGCGGAATTCGGAGTGCTGATAGACCGTTTCGAGGCCAATCGACTGCTGCAGCCGGTAGAAAGAGTCGGCGCAGGTTCGCTTGAACCAGCGGTCGGTGCTACGGTCGTCGCGCACGCCGTAGACGATGTCGCTTCCGGCGTTGAACTGCTCCACCATCTGCACCAGTGCCTCGGGAGAGTCCTGGAGGTCGGCGTCGACGGTTATTGCGGCGTCGCAACGTGAGCGGACGGTCATGAGCCCGGCGAGCATGGCTGCCTGCTGTCCGCGGTTGTGGGCCAGGCGCAGGCCTTTGACGGCGGGGTGTGTTCGGTGAAGGGTGGCGATGACGGCCCATGTGGCGTCGGTGCTACCGTCGTCCACGGCAAGGATGTAGCTCTGCGGGGAGGCTATTCCCTGCTCGGCCATCTGCCTGAGCAGCCCGAGGAACACGGGCACGCTGCGGGGGAGCATGGCTTCCTCGTTGTAGCATGGAACGACGATTGCAATAACGGGTGGGATCATCGGAGTATAAAAATCGCCACCTATCCGCCCGGGCGGGACGGAAAGGTGGCGTAGGGATTAATAGCTGCGTGCGATGATTACGCGACGCTTGGAGGGTTTGCCGGTGACCATGCACACACCCTCTTCCTCCTCGCCGTTGAGGGGGATGCAGCGGATGGTTGCCTTGGTGTCGGCCTTGATCTGCTCCTCGGTTTCGGTGGTGCCGTCCCAGTGGCAGAGGAAGAAGCCTCCGTCCTCGATGCGCTCTTTGAACTCATCGTAGGAGTCACATTTATATATATGTGTGTCGCGGAGCTTGCAAGCTTTGTCGTAGATGTTCTTCTGGATTTCCTCAAGCAGGGCGGCCACATATTCGGGAAGTCCGGCCAGCTGGGCGGTGTGCTTCTCGAGGGTGTCGCGGCGCATCACTTCGACGGTTCCGTTTTCGAGGTCGCGGGCACCGATTACCAGGCGCACGGGCACGCCCTTGAGCTCGTAGTCGGCAAACTTGAAGCCGGGGCGTTTGTTGTCGGCGTCGTCGTACTTGACGGAAACGCCGAGTTGGGTGAGGCGCTCAACGATGGGCATCACTTTCTCGGTGATTGCGGCCAGTTGCTCGGCGTTTTTGTAGATGGGCACGATAACTACCTGAATAGGAGCCAAATGCGGGGGGAGGACAAGGCCGTTGTCGTCGGAGTGGGTCATGATGAGTGCTCCCATAAGGCGTGTTGACACACCCCAGGAGTTGGCCCACACCAGTTCGGGCTTGTTGTCCTTGTTGGCGAAGGTAACATCGAAGGCCTTTGCGAAGTTCTGGCCCAGGTTGTGGGATGTTCCGGCCTGGAGGGCCTTGCCGTCCTGCATCATGGCTTCGATGGTGTAGGTGTTGAGGGCGCCGGCGAAGCGTTCGTTGGCGGTCTTGACCCCCATAATGACGGGCATTGCCATGTACTTTTCGGCGAATTCGGCGTATAGGCGAATCATCTGCACGGTGCGGGCTTCGGACTCCTCGGCGGTTGCGTGGGCGCAGTGGCCTTCCTGCCAGAGGAACTCGGAGGTTCGCAGGAACATGCGGGTACGCATTTCCCAACGCATCACGTTGGCCCACTGATTGATGAGCAGGGGCAGGTCGCGCCAGGAGTGGATCCAGTTCTTATATGTACCCCAGATGATTGTTTCGGAAGTGGGGCGGACAATGAGTTCTTCCTCAAGGCGAGCTTCGGGGTCGACGATGACGCCTGTGCCTTCGGGGTCGTTCTTGAGGCGGTAGTGGGTAACTACGGCGCATTCCTTTGCGAAGCCTTCAACGTGCTCGGCCTCGCGGCAGAGGAAGGATTTGGGGATAAGGAGGGGGAAATAGGCATTCTGGACGCCTGTCTGCTTGAACATGCGGTCCAGAGTCTGCTGCATCTTTTCCCATATAGCATAGCCGTAAGGCTTGATGACCATACATCCGCGAACGGCACTCTGCTCGGCCAGGTCGGCCTTTACAACGAGTTCGTTGTACCACTGGGAGTAGTTCTCGGAGCGTTTGGTGAGATTTTTCAGTTCAACTGCCATTATAGATCAGATTTAAAAACGGAAAGTAGCGACGGCGTGTCGCAGCATCAGAAGGGGAAGAGGTCGTCGTCGGGGGCGGACTGAACGCCGGGTGCGGGAGCGGTCGCTGCAGCAGCAGCGGGAGCCTGGGGTTGCTGAGGTGCGCCGGCAACGGGTGCGGCAAGGGGTTCGGCACGCCAGGCGCGGATGTCGGTGTACCAACGGCCGTTGAATTCACGGGACTCGATGTCGAAGTAAATCTTAACATCCTGGCCTACTTCGAGTTGAATGCGGTCGGCATTTTCACCGAAGCAGGTGAATGCAACCTTGCGGGGGAACTGACCCTCGGTGTTTTCCAGAACGTATTCACGCTTTTTCCATGAATTGCCTCGCGACGAAACGCCACTAACCTCCGGCATAGCGACGATGATTTTTCCTGTAATTTCCATATATCGGGGAGTTAAATATTTCGATAGGTTTTAGAACTACAAAGTTAACTATTTCTTTTGGCCTTTGCAAATAAAATTCGCAAGCGCGGGGATGATTTTATCAACGGGCGGACCCCGAGGGCAGCCCTTCACTGCGGTGAAGCGGTGTTCAAAACTTTTTTGCCCAAACTTACAAATTTTTCAGTATTGGCAGAACAAAACGGCGTGCGGTTGGTTATTAATTCAGAAGGCCGGCTAACGGCAGTTTCTTATCACGAATTATTCATCATCATACCATCGCCCCAAATGATTACTCGTCAAGTCATCACTGATTTATACAAGAAATACCGCAAATTGCCCGAGAGCCCGGACTTTCTGGATATGCCGCTTCTTTTCGACTATGCCGCCACCCACCACAATATCACCATAGATATGGACGGGCCGGTTGACACGCTTGTAATCCGAAGCATTGCGCCTGAATCGCCGTTCCACCGCATACCGCTGGAACGCATCCACGCCATTGTTCCTTTTGAGGAATGGGTAGCGATAGTACTCCATTCGTCGATAATATTCCTCAACCGCAAGTCGTCCAAGGTAAGCGTACACATCCGCACCACACCCCCAACGATGATGGACCGCGTACGCGACTTTTTCAAGAAAGACTAACCTCCGAACAACCTACTTTTATGCACCTGAGGCCCACGCGGCTTCGGGTGAACTTTTTTCAAGCCTGATTTATCGGGATTTAATCAAGGAAGTCTAAGACGAGATTTCGGAATTCAAAAAAGAAACCAGCTGTTTCTTATCCGGCAAGCATAACTGATAAGTGGAAACAAATAATGAATTGTCCATACCCGCTAAAGCGTACTCAACCATCTTCTTACCTTTACGCGTGCATAAGAGAATCCCCACCGGTGGATTATCTCCAGGCTGCATTTCGTTTTCGCGATAAAACGATACGTAGGCATTCAGTTGACCAAGGTATTCATGTTTAAACTCATCATTCTTTAATTCTACAATCACGTTACAATGTAATAGTCGATTATAAAATATAAGGTCGGCAAAATAATACCTATCATCAATTATTATTCGCTTTTGACGAGCCTCGAAACAGAATCCTTTTCCGAGTTCAAGTAGAAATTCCTGTAAATGCGATATCAAACCTTCCTCCAAATCACTTTCAGAAACATAATTTCCCGACTCCAGACCTAAAAACTCCAACGTCATCGGGTCTTTTATCAACATCATGGAATTCGATTTCTCCGTTATTTCCGAGAGTTTTTCAATTACTAATTCAGGAGATTCACTTAAGCCTACACGAATATGTAGATTGGATGAAATTTGACGTCGAAGTTCCTTTACACTCCATGTGTTTCTGATACTCTCAAATTCATAAAAGAATCTAATAAGAGGGTCGCCAATGGTGAGCAGTTCTACAATATGAGAAAATGATAAGGCTGATATCAGTTGAGACGGCGGGGTGATGAATTTTTCCGACGCCGTCGGAAAAATGTTCTCGCGTTCAAGCAATGAAAAATCAATTGGACATAGTGATTTTTCCAATTTTTCCGACGCTGTCGGAAAAATTGGGGTTATCACCTCCCAAACTTGAGGATAGTAGAGATAAAAGTTTCTTGCATTGGCAAGGAGAGTCGGATTAATACCACGGATATGGAGGCGAGCAGCAATTTTCTGCAAAAGCTTAGTACCATATATCGCTCTATCATTCCCACTTTGTTCATACTCCACAATGTAATGGCCAATTAACCAATTGCGTATAGTAGCAAAACGATTAATAGCGCTGAAAGCTTGACGTTGCAACGAAGAATGGATTGTAGCAATATATTGAGTTAGAGTTTCAAAGCTCAAACTATCCGGTTCGTGCTGATTTATAGGAATACTTTTAGCCATTAATTGGGAGAGAAAGACGGTTTGAGGGGAAAGGGAGGATGCTACTTGTAGAGGAAGCGGCGGATGGAGCGCTTGGGGGTCTTTTCGAATTCGGCGGGCTGGAGTTCGATGGACGCAATTTGCTCATAAGGGGCTACCAGGGTGTTGACCTGCTTGCGGTTCTGGTCCATGACTTCGGCCAACTGCTCGGGAGAGAGACCGGCGGCGGCAACCATCTCTTCGTCAGGATGAACCAGACCCACGAGGATGCCGTTTCGCTCAACGACCAGACACTCGTTGACATAGGGCATGTTGCTGAGTTTGGCTTCGATTTCCTCGGGGTAGATATTCTGGCCGGTAGAGGTCAGAATCATGGTTTTATAGCGGCCGCGGATATTTACTGTGCGGTTGTCATCGCCGCTGAGGAAGCCCATGTCGCCGGTGCGCAGCCAGCCGTCGGGTTGGAGAACTGCCTCAGTGGCCTCTGGATTCTTGTAGTAGCCTTTCATCACATTGAGTCCGCGCACGAGGATTTCGCCTTGCTTGAGTTCGGAGGCGAACATGGTTTCGTCGTAGTCAATCTTGGCCTCCATGATGTTGCGGAGCACGCGCCCGGACGAACCGAATACGAATTTCCGCCAGGGTGAGTAGCTGATAAGCGGGCCGCACTCGGTCATGCCGTAGCCGACCGTGAAGGGGAAGTGGATTCGGTGGAGGAATTCTTCGACTTCGCCGTTGAGGGGCGCGCCGCCGACGATGACTTCCTCAAATGAAGCGCCGAAGGCATCCACGAGTTTGTTGCGGATTATGCTGTAGACGGCCTTGTCGAGCATCGGCACGGCCAACACCCAGCTGATGGGCTTCTTGGTAATCATCGGCACCACCACCTTGCGGTAGATTTTCTCAAGGATGAGCGGCACGCAGATGATCAGGGAGGGGCGCACCTGCTTGAGGGCTTTCAGGAGCAGCTGCGGTGTGGGTGTTTTGCCCAGGAGGGTTACATGCGACCCGACAGCCAGGGGGGTGAGCATGTCGAAGGCGCACCCGTAGGCATGAGCAAGGGGGAGGAACGAAAGCGCTCGGGAGCCGCGGTAGTGCAGCTTCGAGCGGATGCCGAACACGACGTTTCCGCGGAGGTTATCGTAGGTGAGCATCACGCCCTTGCTGAAGCCGGTAGTGCCTGATGTATAGTTTATTACGGCAATCTCCGAGCCGTCGATATGGGGATATCTGATGCAGTCGGGGGTGAATCCGTCGGGGTGCTTTTCGCGGATTAGGCGTGTGAGGCGCGAAACGATGCCCTTGTGTGAGTGGGTATGCGCCCTTGCGGCCAAATCGGGGCTCAGGGGACGTTCGGCCAGCACTGTACGGTTGTCCAGAGATATGACGGCGCGGATGGCGGGGAGGTCGTCGTAGTTCAGCTGCTTGAAGTTGGAGTCGCCGGCGAAAAGGAGCACCGAGTCGGAGTGGTTGAGGATGTTGGTGACGTCGGCGGGATTGAACTCGTTGAGGATAGGCACTATGACGGCCCCATAGGTTATGACGCCCATGAATGTGATGACCCAGTTGGGGGTGTTGCGCCCCAGGAGCGCCACCTTGTCGCCAGGCTTGAGGCCGGCGAGCTTAAAGAAGAGATGCATTCGGGCTATGCGACGGGCCATGTCGCCGTAGGTGTGGGCCTTGCCGGTGATATAGTCCGACAGGGCCGGCATCGAAAAGTTGTCTCTAAAAGAGGAGGCATAGATTTCGATGAGGTTGGTGTAGGGTTCCCGGTTATACGGAGGCTCGAAGTCGAAGTGCATACTCTGCCAATGGTTTAGGGTTTACGGGCGAGATTGAAGTCTATTTTTTATCTTTATGAGGTTCGAGGGCGTCGGTGATGTCGCCGAAGATAACCTCTACGGAGCCGTCGCCCTTGATGGGGTTATATTTGCCGAGTTCTTTGTAGAATTCCTGGAGGGGTGCTGTCTGCTTATGGTACACTTCGAGGCGTTTGCGGATTGTTTCGAGGTTGTCGTCGGCACGACCTGACACCTTTCCGCGCTCGAGCATGCGGCGAATGAGCTCGTCCTCATCCACTTCGAGGCCGACCACGGCGTGGACGTCGGTGCCGTAGTTCTTGAGCATTTCTGCCAGGGCCTTTGCCTGGGGGATGGTGCGGGGAAATCCGTCGAAAATCACACCCTTGGATGTATTGGGGTTTTCCTTAAATTCGTGTTCGAGCACGTCGACCATCACCTCGTCGGGGATGAGGAGGCCTTTGGAGATGAAGCTGTCGGCAAGTTTGCCCAGTTCGGTGCCTTTGGCGATGTGTTCGCGCAGGAGTTCGCCGGTGGATATGTGGTGGAGACCGTATTTTTCGATAAGTTTCTCGCTCTGAGTACCTTTGCCGCTACCGGGAGCGCCGAAAATCACTATATTCATATTGTCAATCTTCTTTGAGGATGTAGATGTCGTTGAGGTTACGAGCTTTCTCGTTGAGGTCGAGGCCGTAGCCGATGATGAATTTCTTGGGGATGCTGAAGCCGATGTAGTCGGGTTTGAGGGGTTTCTGCAGGGCTTCGGGTTTAAACAGGAGTGTGGCGACCTTTATTTCGGCTGCATTGCGTGCTTTGAGGTCGTTGACGAGGTTGTAGATTGTTGTGCCGGTGTCGATAATGTCCTCGACGACGATTACAGTTCGCCCCTCGATATTTTCATGCAGACCCATCACCTGCTTCACGGCGCCGGTGGTGGAGGTTCCGTCGTAGCTCTTGAGGCGGATAAAGGCAATTTCGGCGTCGATGCCTTCGACTGCGCGGAAGAGGTCGCTGGCGAAAGGAAAAGCCCCCGTCAGCACACATAGGAACAGGGGCGATTTATCTGCGCAATCGCGCATTATTTCTTGTCCAAGCTCAGCGACACGGGCCTGAATCTGGCTCTTATTTATATAAGGTACGAAGGTCATTCCTTCGTATGTGACATGGTCCATGGTTTTAGTAATAAAACATTGTGCAAAGGTAGTCAATTTTTGCTATTTGTGCAAGCGCCGACGCTATTTGTTTTGGTTGCTGCTGCTTTGGGTTTGGTGCGCGCGATATATATTATGGAGAAGAGACCCATTGTGAGCATTGCGATGACCTCGGCAGTCCACATGACGACGGAGTAGGCGGCGCCTTCGGTTTGAGAAATGCCATAGAGGCTCAGGCCGAACATTACGGCGATGTTCCACGCTCCGAGGCCGCCGTTTGAAGGGATGGCCATGCTGCATGAGCCGAACACGAACACCACCAGGCCGGGGAGGAGTCCGTAAGCCAGATGAGGGTCGTCGCAAAGGGCGCGCGTGAAACCGAAGGCATGGAACATGGTGTAGGTTTTCATGAAGTAGCAAATCCATATTCCGCAGGTTAGCCAGAAATAGCGCCACCTTTGGGGCATGGTGAACAGGACAGCGAACCCGGCCCAAATCTGATGCCAGGCGTCGTCGGCGCGCCGGACGATGCGGGTGTTGCTGAAGAAGTGGAACACCGCCCACAGTGCGCCAGCCAGGATTGCGCCGATGACCCAAGGCCAGGGGGAGTCGGTGAAGCGCAGCACGTCGCGCCCGAAGTTGTAGTGGTTCATGAATATGCGGAACTTGGGCAGGGCCAGGATTACAGCAACGGTGGAAATGACTATGATTGCGGCCAGGTCGGATAGTCGGTCGCCGATGTCGGTTCCCACAACTTTGGTCAGCGGTGCTCTACCCCGCCTGGCCATGAACAGGCATCGCCACACTTCGCCGCCGTTGGGAATGAAGATGTTTATGGCATACGCGCCGAAGATTGCCACGCTGTTGCACACGTTGGAAGTATGGACTCCGATGCCACGCAGCTGAATTCCCCAGCGGACGCCGCGGATAATGTGACTGAGCGTTCCGAAGCCAACCATGACCAGTATCCACTCCCACTCTACCCCATGGCGGATAATGTCCATCATGCGTCCGAAGTCGATCCGGCGCACTATCCACCACACCAGAAAGGCGCTCACAAGGGTTGGGGCGATGTATTTGAGCAGCACATCGACCCAGTGTTTTGCGCGGGGAGGAATATTTAGGGTGAACTTCATAGAGTGAAAACGCCGTCACTGCTCCGGCGGTTCGAATTATCTACTTTCACCTAAAGACAAACCCCTTTGCGGCAAAATTTTTCAGGCTGATTTTGGTCGGATTTTGTTACAAAACAGGTGTAACAGGATGTTTGTAACAATGTTGTAACAAATTTATATAGTTTTATCTTACTATATTTCAGCACTTTACACACTCAATGTGAGAAAATTTGTTGCATTCACATTCGTTAACATTTAAAAATTTGCTGCCCGGCGCAGGCTCTATAAATTTGCAGTGTCGGAAGCAAACACCGGCATTCAAAAACGAACATTCATCCCTTAAAAACTAAGCAATATGACAACTTCTTCTTTCCAGTCCAACCTCATGTCTCTTCAGGCTAATCTTCTGAACTTCGCGTACATGTTGACCTCCAACCGCGACGATGCCTACGACCTGCTCCAGGACACAACGCTCAAGGCGCTGGACAACGAAGAGAAGTATGCCGAGAACACCAACTTCAAGGCATGGGTCATGACCATCATGCGCAATATCTTCATCAACAATTACCGCCGCAGCCAGCGCACGGCCACCGTTGTTGACACCACCGATAACCTCTACCTTATCAACCTCTCGAGCGAGTCGACCCTCGAAACACCGGAAGATGCTTTCGGCGCCAACGAGATTACCTCTGCCATCAATGAGATGGAGGACGACTACCGCATCCCCTTCTCGATGCACGTTCAGGGTTACAAGTACAACGAAATCGCCGAGAAGATGAACCTGCCCCTTGGCACCATCAAGAGCCGCATCTTCTACGCCCGCAAGCAGCTCCAGACCCGCTTCGCCGACTACCGTTGATTGGTTTATAAGATTAAAAGATTATGAGATTATAAGATTATGAGATTATAAGATTATGAGATTAT
>CAYNHP010000060.1:0-12391 GCA_964397235.1 uncultured Bacteroides sp.
GGTCAGTCTTTGGTGCCGTAGGCGAGGTCGCCGGCATCGCCGAGGCCGGGGACGATGTAGCTGTGGGAGTTGATTTGGTCGTCGATGACGCCCACCCACAGTTCGCTTTCGGCAGGCATGACGCTGTTCATATAGTCCACGGCCTGACGCGATGCGATAACGGATGCGAAGTAGACTTTCGCGGGCGTGCCTTTGGTGAGCAATGCCTTGTAGCTGAGCTCCATGGAAGCGCCGGTGGCCAGCATGGGGTCGCAGAGGATGAGCGTTTTGCCGTCGAGGTTGGGCGAGGCGAGGTATTCGATGAGGATGTCGAAATTTTCCTTTTCCTTATATTTGCGGTAGGCCGACACGAAGGCGTTCTCGGCGTTGTCCAAATAACGCAGGAAGCCCTGGTGGAAGGGCACGCCGGCGCGGAAAATAGTGCCCAGAACTATCTGAGCATCAATGACCTGACATTGGGCATCCACACCAAGGGGCGTGCGGACGGCTTCGGTGCGGTAGGGCAACTCTTTGCTGATTTCGTAAGCCATGATTTCGCCCAGGCGTTCGAGGTTGCGACGGAAACGAAGGCGGTCGGTTTGGGTGTTGATATCACGCATCTCGGCCAGATACTGGCTCACCAGCGAGGGGTGTTCGGCTAAATTTACTACTTTCATGGTGCAAAAAATTTTCTGTTGGCAAAATTAACGAAATCTGCCAACAGAAACAAGAACGAACGGGAGTTATTTTAGTTTTGCGGGCAAAACTAAAATAGTTTAAGGTTTAATGTTTGAGCTTTACGGGGATTAGTGGACGTTTTTGATTTTGCCGCCGTTGAAGCGCTGGTATGTAAAGTCGGCCACGTTGCACTTGATTGTGCCGGCGTTGAAGGCCGAAGCTTTGCCGGACTTTGCCACGAGCTGGGCAGCGTCGATGCCGCCACTGTTGTAGGCTTCGAAATTGACGATGGTAGCCGTTCCGCCCAGTTCTACGTCGGCGCTGTTGAACACGCTCACATCCACCATGGTGGCCTTGAGGTTATGGGCGTCGACCTCTGCGGAGTTGTACACGCCGATTTTGAGGTTCTTGAGTTCGACTGCCTGCTTGAATTCCACTTCGCCGCTATTGTAGCATTCAATCTGGAGGTTCTCGGTCTTGAACGGGGTGAGGAAAGTAACGTCGGCGCTATTGAAGGTGGTGATGGACTTGAGCACGGGTCCGCTCATGGTTACTTCGGCGGAGAGACGCCCACGGAAACCGGCGGGGGTATCGAAAAAGAAAATGAGTTTGCCGCGCTTCACCTCGATTTTGAGGTAGGTCATGGACTCCTCGTTGGCCTTGACGGTGACCTTGGTTTCTTTAGCGACGGAATATTTCACCTCGATGGCGTTGCGCACCTCTAAAGAGGAAAATTCGCTGTTCACCTTGAATTCCTTGGAGTACTTCGAAAGCTCGCCGGAGGGCTTGACGGCGCTGGTTTTGCAGGCGCACATCAGCACCAGCAACAGGATTACGAGGAAGGAAAGGACCTTGTTCATAGGATTGTAGATTTGTATGGTTTAATGTTTATTGTTTACTGTTTAATGGCCTGGAGGTTTTCCACGCTAAGTTTTCGGTTTATTGCCTGAGGTTTTCAACACGCTACGTTTCCGGTTTTAGCGGATTGAAGACGCTCATATATTAATAAGACGCAGCTGCCGAGGATGTGTTACACCGGCAGCTGCGAATTTAACATTTATTTAATTTCGATTGCGCGTTTCCAAGCGCGACGGCGCCGGTGGAGTCGACGTTCGAAGTATTCCCACTGTTTCTGGACGGCCTCGTTGCCTTCGAGCTCGAGGTTTGACTCGGCAAATTTGTAGCCGTTGGCGATGTAGGCCGGTATGAGCTTATTGAAAATGAGTGCATTTACGCCCTTGTTCTGGAACTCGGGTTTGACTGCCACGAGCATGAGGTCCACCACGTCGACCTTGCCGTTGATAGCCTTCAGGAGGTAGTACCATCCGAAGGGGAACATGCGTCCGCGGCTCTTCTGGAGGGCCTTGGAGAGTGACGGCATGGAAATACCGAATGCTACGAGTTTTTCGTTCTCGTCCACCACCAGGGCCACGTCGTCCAGGCGCAGGATGCCGATGTACTGGTCGATATAACACTGAATCTGGCGCTCGGTCAGGGGCGTGAAGCCGTAGAGGTCGGCATAGGCTTCGTTGACGAGCTCGAAGATTGCGCGCCCGTATTTCTCCTTGAGCTTCTTGCGGCTCTTGTACTGGACGGTGTGCAGTTTGTACTTGCGGGCCACCAGGTCGGCGATTCGCGAGTATTTTTCGGGCACCCCCTCGGGCACCGTCATGCGGTACTCCACCCAGTCGACGTCCTTTTCGAAGCCCATGCGCTCCATGTGGCGGGGGTAGTAGGAGTAGTTGTAGATGGTGGCCATGGTTCCCACCTCCTCGAAGCCGTCGATGAGCATACCTTCGTGGTCCATGTCGGTGAAACCCATGGGGCCGACAATTTCGGTCATGCCCCGCTCGGCTCCCCAGCGCTGGACGGCGTCGAAGAGTCCGTCGACAACCTCTCCGTCGTCGATGAAGTTCACATACCCGAAGCGCACCACTTTGCGGCCGGTTTTCTCGTTGATGGGGTGGTTGATGATAGCCGTTACGGCTCCCACCGGCTCGCCGTTGCGGAAGGCCATGAACGACTGGCTGTCGCAGAACTCGGAAGCGGGGTTGGAGTCAGGGTCCAGGGTGGCGATGTCGTCGCTCACCAAGGGCGGCACGAAATAGGGATTGTCTTTATATAAATCGATTCCGAACTGGACATACTGCTCCAGCTGGTCTTTACTTGCGGCTATGGGATGAACAAATACGGACATATTTTCTTCAATTTCAGCTTTGCGCAAAGCTAAAGTTTTTAAGGTTGAGGTTTAGTGTTTTAAGGTTAGCGGATCGGAGAGGTTCATGCGCCTCCGCCGTAGACGGGAGCGGGGCTGTAGGGCGAGCGGAGCCATGCCAGGATAATAACCATCAGCGACAGGAAGATAATGATTGCGATATACATCCACTTGAACCCGCGTCCGGCCAGGGCCATCTGCAACTGCTGGAGGTTGCGGTAGCGGCGTCGGGGGTCCTCCTCGGTGCACTTGCGGGCCACTTTTGCCAGGACGGGGTCGTCGATACCGGTTTTTTCAAGGACCTCGGTGAGCACCTTTCCGTAGTTATATATATCGTCGGCCACGGATTGGTGCGACAGCGACGGGCGCTGCTCGAAGCCCACGTCGATGAGCTTGAGGTTGCCGATATTTTCCGTGAAGAGGATGTTTTCGGGGCGCAGGGGCGAGTGGACGATATGCTTGGTTTCTATGTAGTCCAGCGCATCGACGAGCTGATGGCGCAGCTGGTCGATATGATGGTGGGTGACCTTGCCCTCGTCGAGGAGTTTGCGCAGCGACAGGCCGTAGACGTCGTCGGTGACGATGCTGAGGCCCACGCCGGGGATGTCCTCGAAGTCGTTGATCATCACGATGTTGGGGTGCGCAAGGCTATAGCGCACGTCGAACTCCTGCTCAATCATGGCCCGGTAGCGCGGGTCGTCGCGGTACTCGGGGCGCAATGTTTTGAGCATCACCCACTTGCCGAATTTCTTGGCCGTGTAGACCAGATAGAACTCCTCGTCCCACTCGGGGAGGTGTTCAATCTCGGTCCATCGTTGCGAGGTTTCTGCCATGGCTAATCCTCGTCGCCCTGGTCGGCCAGGAGGTGTATGGGTATCTGACGGTCGATAGAGTGGTCGAGCGAAATGAGCGTCTCGGTGCCGGTGACGCCCGGAATCATCTGGATCTTCTTGTTTAGCAGCTCCATAAGGTGCTCGTTATCACGGGCATAGAGCTTGATCAGGATGGTGTAGGGGCCGGTGGTGAAATGGCATTCCACAATTTCGGGGATTTTCTCCAGGTCGGGGATAACGTCGCGGTACATCGCGCCGCGTTCGAGGTTTACGCCGATGTATGTGCAGGTTGCATACCCGAGGGCCTTGGGGTTTACATGATATCCCGAGCCGGTGATGACGCGTATGTCGGTCAAACGCTGCAGACGCTGATGGATAGCCGCACGGCTAACACCGCATTCCACTGCCACGTCTTTGGAAGGAATACGTGCGTTCTGGATCACAATCTGGAGAATACGTCGGTCAAGATTGTCGATTTTCTCAATCATAGTACTTAACTTCTAAATCGGTGGACAAATTTACAAAAAATAATTAAAATACCAAAACTTTTGGCAACAAAATCGCCCAAAACCTGCCATTTTGCTCCTATCTTGACCAAAACCGCGGCCCAATGCACACTCGGGGCGTCAAAAAGCAAAGAACCCCGCAGGGTTGGTGCGGGGTTCTATGACTGAGTTTTCGCCTATTCTGCGGGGTAGATTTCGATTTTGGAGAAGCGGATCTGGCCGGCCTTGGTGGCTCCGTCGGAGCCCATGGTGGCTTTGTCGCCGACGGTGAAGGTCACTTCGGTGGCGTCGCCCACCCAGGTGATGGTGGTGTCGCCCTCGGCCTGTGCGGGATCAAGTTTACCGGCGCTGGGGGTGAAGGTGGTGTAGCGGTACTTGGCGTCGTTGGAGAGTGTTACCACAACCTTGGAGAACTTGGCGCCCTTGATGGTGAGCTGGTTCTTGGCGTAGAGACGCACTGCGGCGGTTCCGGAGTTGTAGGCCGGAGCGGTTGCGCCGTCCTTGGTCTGGATGTCGAAGGTGTAACCTTCAGCGGTGGTAGAGCCCGGCAGGGTGGTGAACACCGATGCAAGGACGGTCACGGCGTCGCCGGCAGGAGTCGGGTCGTCGGGTGTGGGATCATCGGGAGTAGGATCGACTGGAGTCGTACCGCCTTCGAGCCACTCGTAGCCCTTGGTGTTGCGGATGCCGGGGAGACCGCCGTAGAGGGCCACGTCGCCGTTAACCTCCACGCGCTTGCCCAGGTTGCCGGGGTTGTCCTTGAGGTTGAGGGCGGTGCGGACGGCGCCGCTGGGGAGCTGGATGGGGATGCACTTGGTGTAGTCGGTGCAGTCGGCGGTCGGGGCCAGGAGTATATTGGAGGCCACGGCGTCGGTAACGCCGAAGGATGCGTTATCCTTGACAGTGGAACCGTTGTAGAAGCCCACGATGTAGCCTGCGGCCCAGATGTCGGTTGCCACGGCCTCGGAGGTCGATTTGGGGTCGAGCGCAATGACGTCGGCCGGCGCAAGGGGCGACTCCTTGGTGCCGTCACCACCGACCACGGGGTCGTCGGGCGTGGGATCTACGGGGGTAGGTGTATCACCGCTACCGGCGTTGAGCTTGATGTTGTCCACACACCAGGTCGCATAGTTGGCATCGGTGGTGGCTTCATAGCGGAAGCCGATGTAGATGGTGCCTGAGTAGGAGCTCAGGTCGATGTTGCCGGAAGAAACCCAGTCGGAGTAGCCGCTGGCGGGAGCAGTGGCGATGGTGGGATTGAGCTGCGTCTTGGTGCCGTCGGCGGGGTTGGGAGCCGTGAGCACATAGACCTCGAACTTGGAGGTGGTGGAGCCGTAGCCGTTTACCTGAGTGCTGAATGTAAGCACCTTGTCGGCGACGTTGGTCATGTCGACCGGCGGCGAGATGAGCCACTCGTCGAAGGGTGCGGTGCCCTTGTAGCCGGTCATGGCGGCGTAGTTGTTGCCGCTGAATGTGGCGATGTACCAGGTCTTGTTACCGGCTACGTTGACGTCGGTCCAGCCCGCGGGGAGGTTGGTGGAAGCGTCGAAGTTGACGTCGAGCGAGGTCACGGCTTCGGCGGGAGTGGGGTCGGGAGTGGTGCCGGCATCGAGTTTATAAGCGGTGAGGTTCTTCACGCCGGGTCCGCCGCAGTACTTCATCAGGTCGCCCTTGACAGCCACGAGCTTGCCGAGGTTGTCGGGGTTCGAGGCGAGGTTGAGGGCGTTGCGGATGGCGCCGGTGGGCAGCTGGAGGCCTACGCACTTGGTGTAGTCGGTGCAGTCGGGCAGCGGAGCGATTACCAGGTTGGTGGTTGCGGCGTCGGTAAGGCCGAAGGATGTTCCCTGAAGGGTGGTGGAGCTGCCGCCGGTGGGCATCGAGCCAACGATGTAGCCCTGCACCCACACTTCGGACTCAACGGCGTCGGTGGTGGACGAGGGGTTCTTGGCGATTACCTGTGCGGGGTTGTAGGGGTTGGTTTCAGAGCCGTCGCCTTCGGGGAGTTCGCCGGTGTCAATTTCGACGCCTTCGATGCGGAAGTCGGTGGCGGAGCCGGTGGTGACAACGCCGAAGGTACCCATTACGGTTTCAAACGTACCCTTAACCCAGATTTCCTTGCCCAGGTTATCGGAGTTGTCGGAGAGGTTGCCGTACTGGCGCAGGGGGGAGTCGGCGGGCAGGAATACCACCAGGGTGCTGTCGAGGCCTCTCACCTGCTCGGCGCCGATTACCAGCGTGGTGGGCAGGGTGGTGGGAGCATAGAGTTCGAGGTCGCTGAGCGAAGTTACGTTCTCCACGCCCGGAGCTACGGCGCCGGAAATCCAGCCGTGAACCCAGCCTTCGCCGCTATTGCCTTCCTTCTCTTCCTGAACGACTTGCTTTACGGAGTACGGCTTTTCGAGCGTACCCAAAGAGGGGTCGAAGTCGCCGGCCTTGATGCACCCGGCCTCGTCGATGAGGATGAACTGCCAGCCGGTGGTGCCGTAGTAGCTGAGAATACCTACCACGTCGATGTTACCCGTGGGCAGGAGCTGGTTCCAGAAGGTGGAGTAGCCGCTGGTGCGGACCACGAGGGTCTGGCCGTTGCGGTCCACCAGGTTGCGGTTCACGCCGCTGGAGTGGTACTCGGAGAAGAGTTCCTTACCGCCCTCCTCGAAGTAGACGTTCTTCAGGCGCACGAGCTGGCTCTGGTACTTGCGCAGAATCTCGGGACTTGGGGTGAGGACGGAGAAGTTGGGCACGCTGATGGTGTCAATCAGGGCCGCGTCGGGAAGTCCGTTCAGCTCGGCATGGGCGGAGAAATACTCCGGCGCCATGAAGGTAACCTCGTAGCAGTTGCCCTGGGTGTACCATTCGGGCATACCCATCTGCTGCAGGCCGTTGTACTTGCCGATGTACATGTCCGTAACATCGAGCACGATTTCCTGGCCCACGCGGTAGTTCAGGTAGAGGTTATATGAGTTGATGGAGAACGCCAGCGCAGCGGTCTTATCCTGGATTACGAGGCTCTTGAACACATTGCTCTGCTCGTCGGAGGAGATAACGCGCCCGGAGATTATGTAGCGGCGTCCGGGGTCGCTCTCGTCCTGAATTTTGAGCGCATAGTTGGTGGCATCGTCCCAGAAGAGCTCCTTGAGCTCGGCGATGGTAGTGTTAGGCACGCTGGTGGCCTTGGGCACATCCATCTGCGGGGCGTCGATGTCGTCCTGGCAGCCGGTGAAAGCCGCTCCCAGAGCCAGGGCTGCGCAGAAAGGTATGTATTTTGCGAGTTTTTTCATCATTGGAGTTACTTTTTACCGGTTACATTGAGGTTTTTGATTTCCCAGGTATCCGCACCGTCCTTATCGCCGGAGTACTTGAATGCGATTTGAATCACCTTGCCGTCGAAGTCGGCCAGGCTGATTGCGCCGGAGTTTACGAATGTCCAGGCTCCGGCAGCCGGCCAGGTGGGGATGCTCAGGTCGGTCCACGCATCCTTACCTTTTTCACGGACCACTACGCCGCAGAGCTTCTTGAGGGTTGTCTGGAACTTGGCGGCATGGTCGAAGCTCATGGCGCAGCCGGTTGCACCGGTGAGGTCGATTTCCGGCGAAACGGCGTAGGCCAGTGTGGTTTCGGTGCAACCATAGGAGGTGCCGTTGAGATAGCCGGAATCCTGGTAAACCTTCCAGGACCAGATTGCTTCCATGGTGCCGAGTTTCTCGTTGACGATGGTCCATCCGGCAGGCATCTCAGTCCCTCCGGCGAGGGAGGAGTAGATCGAGCCCTCGGGAGTTTCGGGCACGTCGGGCTCGGATGCGGTGATCTTCTGGCCGGCCACAACGTCGTCGATACACCACGTTGCATAGTTGGCATCCTGGGTGGCGGCGTACTGGAATCCGATGTACACCACGCCGGCGAAGGCGCTCAGGTCAATGTTGCCCGAGCTTACGAAGCCGGAGTAGCCGCTGGCGGGAGCCTGGGCGATGGGGAAGCCGGTGAGCTCGGTCTTGGTGGCCGTTTCGGGGTTGGCGCCGGTCATGACGAACACCTTCAGGGTGGTGGTCGTAGAGCCGTAGCCGTTGACCTGGCTATTGAAGGAGACAACCTTGTCGGGCGCCTTGTCCAGGTCGAGACCCGGGCTCACGAGCCAGCTGTCGAAGGGCGCCGTACCCTTGTAGCCGGTCATGGCGGCGTAGTAGTTGTTGTCGAAGCTGGTGAAGTACCATGCCTTGTCGCCCTTGACCTTGTAGGAGGTCCAGCCGGCGGGAATCTGGTCGGAGTCGAATTTCTCGGTGAATGAGGGGGTGGCTTCGCCGGGGGTAGGTGCAGGGGTTTCGGGCACAACGGGGATGCCGTCGAAGTCGCTGCATCCGGCCTCGTCGATGAGCAGAATCTGCCAGTCGGAGCCGAAGTAGCTCAGAATACCGGTGACGCAGCCCATGCCGGCGGGCAGGCGCTCGTTCTTGAACGATGCATAGGAGCTGTTGCGGACGATGAGTCGGTTGCCCTGGCGGTCGGATACATAGCGGTTGGTGTTGGCACTGCCGGCAAACACTTCGCCGGGCTCGGTGAAGAACACGCTGTCCACCCGCACCAGGCGGCTCTGCCACAGGGCCACATCGGCCTTGGCTGCCATGAGCTCGGCGATGTTGGTGACGGTGGTGTCCACGGCGCTGATTTTAGGCATACCCGAGGCACGCACATGGGCGTCGAACACGTCGCTTTCCATGAAGGTCATGCCGCTGGAGCCTACGCCGCCGAACTGCATCAGGCCGCTGTAGCCGCCCACGTAGAGGCCCGTGAGGTTGATGAACACTTCCTGGCCGAACTTGTAGGTGCTGTAGAGCTTATTGTTGTTCACGGCGAAGGTCAGCGCTACCTGCTGGCCGTTCTCGGTGGTGCTTTGAACGATGATGTTCTTGTAGATGTTGCCGGTTTCGTCGGAGGAGCACACGCGGCCCTTGACTATGAGGGAGTCGCCGGAGGCGGTGAGGCCCACCTGATGGGGCGACGTGGCCACATACTGCCAGAAGTCGGCCTTGACGTCGGTGATGGTTGATGTGGGGGTGATGTCCAGCACCGGCGGCGTTACCATGGGCGGACGCACAAAGTCGTCGTCGCATCCCATCAGCAGCATCGCCAGCCCGGCGCCCATTGCTATATTATATAATGTATGTTTCATAATCTTTTTCGGGTGTTAGAAGCGGATGCCTACGTTGAGGAACAGACGGATGCCCTGGGCGTAGCTGTAGCGGTTGGGGTAGGCATCGCGGTCGTAGTTCTTGGTGTCCAGACGGCCCTGCTGGTAGGCGTAGGTGACGACGTTGCGGTTGTTGAGGATATTGTTCACGTTCAGGTTGATGTTCATGCTCACCTTGCGGTTGAGGTAGATGAGTTTACCGATGGAGGCATTGAGCGTGAAGGCGTTCTTGAGCTTGTCCTGGGCGCTGAGCTCTTCTATCTTGGCGGCGAGGGCCTCCTCGGAGTCGAACTGCTCCCACAGGTTGGGGAGTGCTTCGTGGTAGGCGGGAGCCAGGTTGACGTAAGAGTTGCCCTGGATGGTGGCGTTCACGTTGAAGAACCAGTTCTTGGGCGCGGCGTAGTCGATGCCGAGGTTGGCGGCGAACTGCGGCGTCGAGCCCAGGTAGTAGTTCTTGAGGTAGACGGTCTGGGTGGTGTCAGGGTAGAGGCCGTTCTCGAAGGTGCGGGTGCCCTGGGGGTTGTTCTTGTACTGGAACTTGGAGTACATACCGGCGAAGGTGGCCGTGATGGAAGGTGTAATCTTGTAAGCCATGCCGAGCTCCACGCCCTTGTAGCAGCGTTTCACGCCGGAGAGGACCACGTTGGTGTAGGTGGTGTACTGCTCGTCGTAGAAGCCGTTGCGTTCAATTGCGTTGTCGACGTCGGTGTAGAAGGCGGTGATGGCGCCGCGGAAGCGGCGGTAGTTCCAGATGTAGGAGATGTCGGCGGAGAAGTCGCGCTCGCTCTCAACGTTGTCCACCACGGTGTTCTTCACGCGCGGGGCGATGAACACCTGGTCGACCTGCGGGGCGCGGGTGGCGTACTCGGCGTGGACGGCGAACTGATTGCGGCCGTCGAGCTTATAGAGCGCGCCAACCTTCACGGCGGCGTTGTCGAAGCGAAGCATGGCGCTCTTGCCCAGGGAGTTGTTGGGCGCGCGGCCGTTGCGCATCTTGCCGTCGCGCTGGAACTGGGTGTAGCTCAGGTTCAGGCCGTAGTTGATGTCCCACTTGGGCAGAGTAATCACATTCTGCAGCCATGCCTCGGCGCGGAGGGCATGGATGAGGTAGTTGTAGCCGAACTTGTCGCCCTTGACCACGCGGCGGTTGGGGTGGTCGAGGTCGTTCTGGAGGTTCTGGGGAGCGATGGCGATGTCGCGGTCGCTGAAGGGGTCGATGTCGAGCCAGAACTCGCCGCCCATGAGGTCGCGGATGGTCTTGTAGTTGGAGCTGCGGGTGTAGTTGAAGCTCAGGCCACCCTGGAGGCTCATCACGCTGTTGAGGCGCGTGTTGATGTAGGAGTTCACCATGGCATTGAGCTGGTGGTTGGTGCGGTTCTCCATGATGTAGCTCGAGCCCTTGCGGTCGGGGGAATCGGCGGGCAGACTCTCGTTCTGGACGTTGTTGAGGTAGTTGATGTTGTACAGCTCGTCCCATTTAATCTGGCGGAAAGCCTGGTCGTTGCGCCACAGGTCGGTATAGAGCTCGTACATCTCCTCGTCGTCCTCATAGTAGGAGGGCAGGTAGCGGTAGTAGGTAGGGTTGGGGTCCAGGGCCTTGTAGTAGTTCAGGGCCGTGCGGTTGTAGTACACCGAGCGGAATGCTGCGGCGGTGTTCAGGATGGTATTGTCCTTTTTGTAGAGCCAGTTGAGCATCACCGTCGGGTCGAAGGTCTCGGTTATGCGCGAGGAGCGCTTCTTCCCCTCCTGGTAGCCCCAGTCGGGGTTGTAGAGGTTTGAGCCTGCCAGGTCGTAGGCTTCCTGGTAGGTAGGACGGCCGGTGGCGCGCTGAGTCGGACCGCCGAAGGCTGTCAGCGTCAGGCTATGCTCGGCGTTGAATTTCTTTTCCAGCGACATGAACAGGCCCGCCGAGTTGTAGAACGTACCCTCCATGATGCCCTCCTTGGCGTAGCGGCCGATGGCGCTGACGGTGAAGGCCCACCCCTGAGCGTTCAGGCCCGTGGAGTAGGTGGCCAGGGCGCGGAGCATATAGTTGGAGTTCGTGTAGGCCACCGAGCCGTTGAAGCCCGGGGCATAGAGGTCGGTGGTGGTGTTGTAGTTCACCGACCCGGCGATGTCGCCGAAGCCGTAGGCACTCGCCTCCATGCCCACCGAGGTGGTCTTGTTGCGGAAAGCGCGGCTGGTCATACCCAGCAGGGTTGAGAAGCTGAAACTGCCGCGGATAAGGTCGTTCATCTTCACGCCGTTGATGTACACACTCTGGTACACATTGTCCATGCCGCGGTAGCGGAAGTACATCGGGCCGAAGTTGTAGGAAGCCGTGTTGTAGTAAATATTGTCGTTCGCACCGGTGAGGGCAGCCACGCTTTGCGACGAACCCTCGTCGTCGTCCAGCACAGCCTCGTCGAAGATCAGGTCCTCGGCGTCGCCGAAGTAGGTGGTGGCGTCGTCGACATATGCCAGGCGGATTTCGCCCGTGTTCACCGTTCCGGCGCCGATGGGCAGCTCGGCGCCATAGGTCTGGTAGCCGTCGCACATCACCAGCAGATAAGCGTCCTGGTTGTCGGCACACTGCAGGCGGAACTGGCCGTTGAAGTTGGTCGTGGCTGTGGCGTCGCCGTCGCGCAGCATCACCGTCGCGCCGCTTACGGGGCTACCGGAGGCGCTGCTTACCACTACGCCTACTACCGTGGCGGCCGATGCCGTAGCACCACACACCAAAGTGGCCAGCAACAGCATTAAATACAATCGTAGTCGCATACGTTAGGATTGATTTTGGGTATAGATTTATTGGTTATTTTGCGGTTGATCGGGTTACAAACCCTTTGAGCTTTCAAAATTACCAAATCTTACGTTCATAGCCAAAAAATCCGCCAACAATTTTCGAAATTGTTGCCCCGGCACGTGGAGGCGGCGAGCAACAACAGCATGGAGGTGGCGAGCTCCCGCTCGCCACAATGGGCCGCAACGAACCGGAGGGGTGACCTCCAGGTCGCCC
>CAYNHP010000061.1:0-12324 GCA_964397235.1 uncultured Bacteroides sp.
GCGGGGAAGTTTATTCGGGGTAAAATAACAATTTTTAGGGGAGTGGGGGTTGCGGGGGTGGGGGGAATTGGCTACTTTTGTGTTTGATTTTGTTTGTTATGATTATCAGAT
Organism: uncultured Bacteroides sp.; assembly: GCA_964397235.1. GTDB lineage: Bacteria > Bacteroidota > Bacteroidia > Bacteroidales > Muribaculaceae > CAG-873. The sequence goes on from CAYNHP010000061.1 coordinate 112, forward strand.
TGAGAAATATTGCTTTGGTGGCGCTGGTGCTGACGGTTTTCGCGGTGCAGGCGCGCACGGCCTCCGACTTTTTCCTGGATATGCCCAACAAGCACCTGCCCCTACTTGACCGCAACGCCCGCATGGACATGATGGACTACTTCCGCGCGGGCCTCGAAACGCCCTCCCGCACGGCCCTCGGCGGCGAAGCGCGCATCCTCTCCGACCACCCCGACCGCATGCTCATCCAGATGTCGCGCGACGCCACGGTCGAAATCGCCCTCCTCAAAGCCGGTTCCGACACCCTCGTGGCCCTTATCGAAACGGTCAAAACTCCCATCCCCGACAGCTCTATCACGCTGATGAACAAGGACTTCTCCAACCCACGCGTCATCCCGATGCCCGGTGTGGAGATGATGGCCGGGCAGGCCAGTGCCAAGGCCCTCAAGGGAGCCGCAATGCCGGAAATGGTGTTCATATCGGCCACCTTCGACCCGGACAACAACGCCTTCGTATTCACCGACAACACCGCCGACTACTACCCTGCCGACGAACTCCCCGCTGCCGCGCGTCTGATGCGCAAGCAGGTCCACGGTGTGGTCAAAAACGACCGCATCGTCGAACTAAAACGCTGAAACTCACCCCAATGCCCACCGTAGAACCCATAACTCTGAAGGAACTGAACCAGCGCCTGTCGCGAGCCATCGCCGTAGCGCCGGGGCTGACGGATGTGTGGGTCACGGCCGAAACGTCCGACCTGCGCGTCGCCGGCGGCCACTGCTACATGGAGCTCCTCCACAAGGACCCCGACTCACACGCCGTCCTGGCCAAGGCACGCGCCGTGATATGGGCCAACCACTACGCACGCCTCTCGGCCCGTTTCGCCGCCGCAACCGGCAACGCCCTGCGCTCGGACATGAAGATAATGGTGCGGGCGTCGGTCAACTTCCACCCCGTCTACGGCCTGAGCCTGGTCATCAACGACATCGACCCCGACTACACCGTCGGCGACCTCGTGCGCAAGCGCAACATGATTCTCCAACAGCTTCAACAAGAGGGTGTTGCCGAGCTCAACCGTTCGTTGCCGTGGCCCGTATTGCCCGTGCGCATTGCCATCATATCCGCCGCCGGAGCCGCCGGCTATGGCGACTTCCTCAAGCATCTCCACCTCAACCCGGCGCGCCTGCGCTTCACCACAACGCTGTTCGAGGCCGCGATGCAGGGCGACCGCACGGGGCCGGCCGTTATCAGCGCCCTGGAGCAAATCATGGAGCGGGCCGACGACTTCGACTGCGTCGTCATCATCCGCGGCGGCGGCGCCGTCAGCGACCTGGCCAGCTTCGACGATTACGACCTGGCCGCCAATGTGGCCCAGTTCCCCCTGCCCATCGTCGTCGGCATAGGCCACGAGCGCGACATCACCGTGCTCGACTTCATCGCCAGCCGCAGCGTCAAGACCCCCACCGCCGCCGCCGAACTCCTCCTCCACGCCGTCGGCCAGGCCTACGGGCGCCTGATGCAGGCCGGGAGCGACATCCTCGAGGCCGCCCGCAGCCGCATCGCCGGTGCACGCCACCAGCTCGCCTACTGCCAGGGGCTCCTCCCGGCCCTGACCCGCAACATCATCGCCGCCAACCGCCAGCGTCTCGGCCCCGCACTCACCGAATCCATTGCCGCCGCCGCGCGCAATGTCACTGCCCGCAACACCCTGCGTCTCAACGCAATAGAAGAAACCCTCGCACTCCTCTCACCCGAGTCAACCCTCCGGCGGGGCTACTCCATAACCCGCGTCAACGGCCGCGCCGTTACCGACTCCGCCACTATAGGCCCCGACGACGTACTCGAAACAACCTTCGCCGCCGGCAAGCCCGTGCGCTCCAAAATTGAGAAATAACATGGAAAAAGACCTCAACGACCTCACCTATACCGAAGCCCTCGCGCAGCTCGAGCAAATCCTAAGCGCCCTGCGCTCCGACTCCTGCGACGTCGACACCCTCGCCGAGCGCACCCGCCGCGCCTCGCAGCTGCTGATTGAGTGCCGCCGACGCCTGACGCGCACCGAGGAAGAACTCGCGCAAGTGCTTGACGAACTGGACCGTAACGTAGCTCAATAATGAACTTCACCCCGCTGGTACGCCCCTACTTCTGCCGCCGCGCCCGAGCCACATCCGCCTGGGCCCACCTCCCCGGCATCGAACGCACCCAGCGCGCCCAGCTGGCGGCCCTGCTCCACGCCGCCCGCGCCACCGCCATCGGCAAGCGCCTCGGCTTCGGCTACATCAGCTCCTACGAGGAGTTTGCCCGACGCGTGCCTGTGGTTGAGTACGAGGACATCCGCGACGACGTCATGGCAATGGTCGCCGGGCGCCCCGACATCCTCTGGCCCGGCATCACGCGCCGCTTCGCGCAGTCGTCCGGCACATCCGGCGGCAAAAGCAAGTATATACCCATCACCCCGCGGGGACTACGCCATAACCACTTCGCCGGCAGCTCCGACGTGGTCGCATTTTACCTCAGTCTCTACCCCGACAGCCGCCTCTTCGCAGGCCGAAGCTTCATCCTCGGGGGCAGCTTCGCCAACGAACTCCCCGACGTCCCCGCAGGCGTAACCGTAGGCGACCTCTCCGCCAACCTCATCGACAGCATGCCCGCCCCCGCGGCCCGCTTCCGAATTCCCGCCAAGGACATAGCCCTGATGGCCGACTGGAACCTCAAGCTCCCCGCCCTGGTGGAGGCATCGCTCAAAGCCGACATCACCAACATCTCCGGCGTTCCGTCATGGTTCATGACCGTGCTACGACGCGTCATCGAGCGCGCCGGCGCAACCACCATCCACGACGTATGGCCCAACCTCGAGGTCTTCTTCCACGGCGGCATCGCCTTCGGGCCCTACCGACAGGAGTACCGCGCCATGACCGACCCCGCCCGCATGCGCTACCTCGAAACCTACAACGCATCCGAAGGATTCTTCGCCGTGCAGGACACCCGCGAACCCGGCGCGATGCGTCTGCTGCTGGACCGCGACGTATTCTTCGAGTTCCTACCCCTCGGCGGCGAGGTCCCCGTGCCCGCGTGGGAAGTCGAAGCGGGCCGCACCTACGCCCTGATTATAACATCGTCCAACGGCCTGTGGCGCTACAACATCGGCGACACCGTCCGCATCGAATCCGTCGAACCCCTCAAAATAAGCATCGCCGGCCGCACCAGCGCATTCATCAACGCTTTCGGCGAGGAACTCATGGTGTGGAACGCCGACGCTGCCATAGCCCACGCCTGCGCCGCCACCGGAGCCTCCGTGGCAAACTACACCGCCGCACCCGTGTTCGCCGTATGCGGCACCAAGGGGCATCACCAGTGGCTCATCGAGTGGAACCGGCCTCCGCGCGGTGGCGAGCAGCGCTTCGCCGAAATCCTCGACGCCGAGCTCCAGCGGGTCAACTCCGACTACCAGGCCAAGCGCACCGGCGGCATATTCCTCGCCCCACTCGAACTCATCTCCGTCCCCGCCGGGACTTTCGACCGCTGGCTCGCGGCCACCGGCAAGCTCGGCGGCCAGCGAAAAATTCCGCGCCTGAGCAACGACCGCCGGATTGCCGACGCAATTCTCAAATTAGTAAACGAACACAATACCTAACCATATGAAACTCAAATCACTGATTGCAGCCGCAGCACTGACGGTATCCATGGTCCTCTCGGCCCAGGAAGCTCCAAAGTACATCTTCCTCTACATCGGCGACGGCATGGGCATGGGTCCCGTTAACGCCGCTGAATATTACAACCGCACCATCCTGGGCAATACCACGCCCCTGACCATGATGCAGATGCCCGTTGCCGGCATTTGCCAGACCTACTCCGCCAGCGACAACATCACCGACTCCGCCGCCGCCGGAACCGCACTCTCCACCGGCACCAAGACCCGCAACAGCATGCTGGGCATGAACCCCGACACCGTGGCCGTACAGTCGGTCGCCGTCGACCTCATGAACAAGGGCTACGGCATCGGCATCGTAACCTCCTGCGCACCGGACGACGCCACCCCCGGCGCTTTCTTCGCCCACGTGCCCAGCCGCAAAATGTTCTACCCCATCGACGTCCAGATGGCCACCAGCGGCTATCAGTTCATCGCCGGCGCCGAACTCCGCGGTAAAGCCGAGGACGGACAGCCCGAAATCACCAAAGTATTCGCCGACAACAACGTCCAGATTGTCCGCGGCCCCGAAGGCATCAAGGAAATCAACTCCGACCGCGTAGTGCTCCTCAACCCCGAAGGCTTCCAGGACTGGAGCATCGGCTACACCATCGACTCCATCCCCGGCGCACTCACCATGCCCATGATGGCCCAGGCCTGCATCGACCACCTCGAACGCACATCGCCCGAGCGCTTCTTCATGATGTTCGAAGGCGGTGAAATCGACCACGCACTCCACGCCAACGACGGCGGCGCTGCCGTAAAAGAAGTAATCAACTTCGACCAGGCCCTCGCCCTGGCATTCGACTTCTACCGTGCCCACCCCGACGAAACCCTCATCATAGTCACCGCCGACCACGACACCGGCGGCATGAGCATGGTTCACCCCCGCGGCGCTTACGGCGGCCTGGCCAACATCGACTATCAGAAAGTGTCCAAAGAGCAGTTCAGCAACTACTGCAAGGGGCTCCTCCGCAGCCGCAACGTCTACACCTGGGACGACATGAAGGAATATCTATCCGAGAACCTCGGCTTCTACTCCCACCTCAAAATCACCCCCGAGCAGACCGAAAAACTCAAGAGCCTCTTCGACGAAACCTTCGAAAAGCGTAACTCTGCCGACCAGGAAACCCTCTACGCCAGCTTCAACGCCTTCGCAGTCGAGGTGTTCCGCATCTTCAACGAAGCTACCGGTCTGGCCTTCACCACCACCAGCCACTCGGCCAACCCCGTGCCCGTGTTTGCTATCGGTGTAGGAGCCGACCGCTTCAAGAGCTTCAACAACAACATCGACATCCCCACCACCATCCGCGCCCTCGTAGCTGAATAATCAGAGCGGACTTATGAAACACAGCCCCGACGCCAAAAGCGCCGGGGCTGGTTTGTGTGTACCGTTATCGGCCGCGCTCGGCCGATAACAGGGCTTCCGGATGGCTATTCCTTCTCGCCGTTGAGGGCCAGCTGCTGGCGCACGGACTCCTCGTGGATGGCCGAGAGAATGTTGCGGATGAACTCCTCCCCGAGGTCGAGACGCATGGCCGCTTCTACCCTGTTCTGCATCAGCGAGTTATATCGCCCCGGTTGAACTACCGGCATATCGTGCTCCCGCTTGTAGCGCCCGATTTCGCGCGCCACGCTCATGCGGTTGCCCAGAATCTCGAGCAGGTCGTCGTCCAGGCGGTCGATTTTCTGGCGCAACATCCCCAGGCTCTCCGTGGTCGAGTCGGAGTGGCGCCGGACCAGCGTCTGGAGGATGTAGTGAAGCACCTCGGGCGTAATCTGCTGGTCCTTGTCGCTGAGGGCACAGTCGGGGTTGCAGTGCGTTTCGATTATAAGACCGTCGAAGTTCATGTCCAATGCCTGCTGCGAGAGCGAAGCAATCAGCTCACGGCGCCCTCCGATGTGCGACGGGTCGCAAATCAGCGGCAACTCGGGCAGCCGGCGCTTGAGCTCGATGGGTATGCGCCACTTGGGCGGGTTGCGGTAGAGGTGTTTCCCGTAGGCACTGAACCCGCGGTGGATTGCCCCTAAGCGCCGGATTCCGGCACCGTAGATGCGCTGCAGCGCACCAATCCACAGCTCCAGGTCAGGATTCACCGGGTTCTTCACCAGCACCACCAGGTTGTCGCGGCGCTCGCGCGGCAGTGTGGCCAGCACATCGGCGATTTCCTGCACTGCGAACGGATTCGCCGACGTGCGCGCGCCGATCCAAATCACATCCACACCCGCGTCGAGGGCATCGCGCAGGTGGCGCTCCGTGGCAACCTCAGTGGCAATGTACATGCCGGTTTTTTCCTTCACCTGCGCGAGCCATTCCAGTGCCGGCGTTCCGATACCCTCGAAGCCGCCAGGCTTCGTGCGCGGTTTCCACACACCTGCACGGAAAATTCGTATACCGTTGTCGGCCAGCTCGGTAGCCGTTTTCATAACCTGCTCCGCGCTCTCGGCGCTGCAGGGGCCCGCCAGCAACAGTTGTTCGGGCTTTAGGTCGGGGAAAAGAGGGAGTAAATCTTTCATATTCTTGAGGAGAGTATTCGTTGATAAGCTTTTTCGAGCATTTCCACCGGCGCGCACAGCGAAATGCGTATATAGCGGTCGCCCGCACTGCCGAAGATGAATCCGGGCGTGATGAACACCCGCGCGCGGTCCAGCACCTCGTCGGCAAAAGCCTCCGCATTGACTGCCTCCGCGGGGATGCGTCCCCACAGGAAGAGTCCCTGCTGGCCCTGGCGGTACTCGCACCCGAGCAGGTCCATGATGCGGCGCGCCACAACTTCGCGGCGGGCGTACTCGGCGTTGAGTTCAGCGTACCACTGAGGCTCGCTCCGTAGCGCTGCAATGGCCCCTTCCATAATGGCCCGCGGCTGGCCGGAGTCGATGTTGCTCTTCACCCGCAGAACGTACTGCACGAAGTCGGCCTTCCCCGCCAGCATGCCCACGCGCCAGCCCGCCATGTTCAGGCACTTGCTGAGGGAGTTCATCTCCAGGGCTACCTCGTGCGCACCATCCACGCTCAGGATGCTCAGCGGGTGTTCGTTGCGGATGAACGAGTATGGGTTGTCGTTCACAATCAGGATGCCATGGCGCCGTCCGAAGTCCACAAGCCGCTCGAACAGCTCCCGCGTGGCCGGTGCGCCTGTGGGCATATGCGGATAATTCACCCACATGAGCTTTATTCGCTCCAGCGGCAGCCGCTCCAGCGCCTCGAAGTCGGGTTGCCAACCGCGCTCCGGGTCGAGGTCGTAGCTGAAAATCTCTGCCTCGGCCAGCTTGGAGGCCGACGTGTAGGTCGGATAGCCCGGATTGGGCACAAGTACGCCGTCGCCGGGGTTCAGGAAGGCCAGCGCAACGTTCAGCACCCCCTCCTTGGACCCAATCAGGGGCAGAATTTCGCGGGCCGGGTCAAGGCTCACGCCATAGTAGCGCGCATACCACCCCGCAAAGGCCTGCCGCAACTCCGGCAACCCTACCGTCATCTGGTACGAATGGGTGTCGGGGCGGCGCAAGCACTCCACAGCTGCTTCCACGGCGGGAGCAGGGGGCGGAAGGTCGGGGCCGCCTATGCCAAGCGACACTATGTCGAGTCCGGCGGCATTCAATGCAGCTATCTCTTTCAGCTTGCGCGAAAACCAGTATTCGCTCACGCTCGAGGCGCGGCGGGAGGGGGTAATTTCTTTATTCATCAGGCGTTTGTACTCGGCGATATTCGCCTAAAAGTTTAAAATCGTTCATCAACGGGCGCACAGCATCTATGGCCTGGTGGTAGCGCACCACGTTGTCGAAAGTAAGGTCCACATAGAAGCGGTACTCCCACTCCCGCCCGATAATGGGCGTGGACTGAATCTTGGTCAGGTTCATGTCGTAGAACGAAAGGATGGTGAGCACCTTGGAGAGGGCTCCGTTGGTGTGGGGCAGGGTGAACATTATCGACGCCTTGTCCACATCCACATGCCCGGGGCCGATTTCAGTCGCCAGCATGGGGTCGGCGATGACCAGGAAGCGCGTAAAATTACGCTTGTTGGTCTCGATGCCCTCGGCGAGGATGTCCAGGCCATAGAGGCGCGCTGCATAGTCGCCGCACACTGCCGCATGACCCCGCAGCTTGCCCGCGGCGATGTCGCGCGCAGCTCCGGCGGTGTCGAACGTCTCGACCATCTTCATGTTCGGACGCCGGCGCAGCCACTGCTCGCACTGCATCAGCGCCATGGGATGCGAATTCACCTCCGCGATGCTCTCCACGCTCTCGCCCGGCAGTGCGCACAGCACATGCGATATGCGCTTCTTGTGCTCGCCGATGATGCGCAGGTCGCCCTGGCGCAGAAGTTCATGGTTGGCCAGCAGACTGCCCGCTATGGTGTTCTCAATGGCCACGATGCCCGCCAGCGACGCATCGTAGTGCACCGCCTCGAACAGGTCCGCGAACGTGTCGAATTCTACCGTCTCCACTTCGCGGTCGGCAAAGAACTCGCGCGCCGCTGCGTCGTGGAAGCAACCCGCCACGCCCTGTATCGCAATCCTCAATTTCCCTTCGTTCATAAGCAAAAAATTTTGTCAGTGTGCCGGGAGCTTGCCCCCGGAAATGTCTGAAGCCTAAAGCCTAAACCCTAAAACCTAAAGCCTAACGCCTAACGCCAGATATAAGTAATGGTGGCAATGGCACGGTCGGGAGCATTGTCGTTGGTGCGCGTAAAGGTGTGCCGCCGCACCTCCGCCTTGCATGCCTCCACCAGCCGCCCGTTGGCCGCCGCAGGAGCCTTACCGCCTATCTGCTCCACCTTCACCACCGCCCCGGCGCGGTTCACCACCGCGCGCAGGATTATGGAACCGGTCTGCTCGGAGCTAACGTCGGCGTAGGAGGGCATTATCCACCCGCCGCCCACGCTGCCCGTTCCGTTGCCGTGGCGCGTCGAAGCCGTCCCGTCGGGTGTTCCCGTCGGCCCTTCGGTCTTGCCCTGCGAAGCAGTGTTGCCGGGCGTGGTGGGCTGCTTGAAGGCGTTGGCCATCTCGCTGCGCGCTGCCTCGCGGGCCTGTTGCAACTCAATCTCAGCCTGCGTGGGCTGAGGGGGCGTAGGAGCCGGAGCGGCAGGTTTCGGGGCCGGCTTCGCGGGAGCGGGAGTCTCGGTTTGGCGCACTGCCGGCTCGGGGTTGTAAGCCGGCAGGGGGTCGTCGTCCACCACAGCTTGCGCGGGGGTGTAAAGCTCGGCAAACTCCTCTTCTTCCTCCGCCATGAGTCCCGCGGTGGGGCGCGGAGGGTCGGGAAGCACCGCCGGGTCGAAGCGCAGGTGCACCAGCAGAAGCACCACTAATATAATGGCGGCGAACACCAGTGTAAGCCCTGCGGCAACCCCTTGGCGGCTCATTCGAAGCGCACGTCCTCCTCGGCCGTCGGCGGGGCGCTCGGCCGTGTGGCCAGCACCATCTTAACGTTATTCTCGGCCCCGATGTTTAGCACCTCGACCACTTTCCCGTAAGCAACCTCCGCATCGGCGTACACGGCGAAGGCTGCGGCAGAATCGGCCGCTGCAATGTTGCTCACCACGCGCCCCAGCGAGTCGGATGCCACGGCCATCACCTCGCCGTCGGCCGGAACCACGAAGTAAGCCCCTTCGGCGTCGACATAAACCCGGTTGGTGGGCTTCACGGGTGTCTGCTGCGTGCTCTGCGGCAGGTCTACCTCAATGGCCGTGGGGAACACAAACGCGCTCGTAACCATGAAGAAAACCAGCAGGAGGAACACAATGTCGGTCATCGACGCCATCGAAAACGTCGCCAGCATGTCCTGCTGTCGTTTCAGTGCCATATCAGAGCGCGGGTTCGTTGAGCATGTCCATGAATTCCATGGTCCGTGACTCAAGGGAGTTCATAATCTTGTTGATGCGTGCCACCAGATAGTTGTAGCCGAACAGGGCAATGATGCCCACGATAAGACCGGCCACGGTGGTAACCAACGCGGAATAGATGCCGGAGGCAAAGTGGTCTATGGTCGCCGACGAACCCGCCTGGGCAATGGCGTAGAAGGCCTGCACCATGCCGATTACAGTCCCGAGGAAGCCCAGCATCGGCGCACCTGCCGCTGTCGTCGCCAGCCAGGGAAGCCCGCGGCTGAGGTTGGCGATTTCGATGTTGCCGGTGTTTTCGATAGCCACCAGCACATCGTTCACCGGTCGCCCGATGCGCGAAATACCCTTGGCGATGAGCCGCGCATGCGGCGTGGCGGTGTTCTGGCAGAGATTCAGCGCGCTGCGGATTTCTCCCTCCAGGATGTAGCCCCGGATGCGGCGCATAAAGTTCTCGTCCTCGCGCGAGGCGGCGTTGATGGCGATGGTGCGCTCTATGAACACGTACACGGCGATGAGCAGCAGCAACGCCAGCGGTATCATCGTCCAGCCTCCCTCGAGGCATAATTTCCATAACGACATATCTCTCAACTCTTTATCAGTTATCAATGGCGCAAAGCGGCCTTATAGCGCTTCACGGTTTCGGCAAGCCCGAGGTACAGGGCATCGCAAATGAGCGCGTGGCCGATGCTGACCTCGCTCAGAAAGGGTATCTGCGCGGAAAAATACTCAAGGTTCTCAAGGCTCAGGTCATGGCCGGCGTTGACTCCCAGGCCCAGCTTCCGCGCGGCATTGGCTGCCTCCACATAGGGAGCCACGGCGGCTTCGGGTTCGGCAGCGTAGCGGTCGGCGTAGGGCTTGGTGTAGAGCTCCACACGGTCGGCACCGGTGGCCGCAGCGGCTTTGACGGCCTCCACATCGGGGTCAACGAAGATGGATGTGCGTATGCCCGCCTCCTTGAAGGTTTCGACCAGGCCGCTGAGCAGCTCGGCGTTCGCCGCAACATCCCACCCGGCGCTCGACGTGATGGCGTCCGGCGCATCGGGCACCAGCGTAACCTGCGTGGGACGCACCTTCAACACCAGGTCCACGAACTCCTTGCTTGGGTAACCCTCGATGTTGAACTCGCTCCGCAGCATAGGTCGCAGCTTGAACACATCGCTGCGGCGGATATGGCGCTCGTCCGGACGGGGGTGCACGGTGATGCCGTCCGCACCGAACCCCTCGATGTCGAGCGCCACCTTCTCAACATCCGGGTTATTCTCCCCTCGGGCGTTGCGCAGGGTCGCTATTTTGTTTATGTTTACACTTAAAGTGGTCATATATTTGGATTTTTACTTTTCTTTTCGTATATTTGTAGTTACGTTTTGTGCCTCGCACTGAATCCAACAACTTTCGAGTACAAAAATACTCGAAAACCGCAAAATAAACTATAAAAATATCCTAAAATAAGAGCAATTTCCCTGTGAAAGCATCAAATTTTCCTCAAAACGACTATCTCTACCCCCCTGTGGGGGAAAGTACGCGCCTTCTGGTGGGCTGTCGAGCCGAGGACTACTCGGCTTCGAGAATTGCTCATGCCGTGGAGGATTGCAACGCGCACCTGCTCAACCTGAACATAACCCCCCCTTTCGGCCAACACCCCGACGAAGCCCGTCAGCTTAACCCCGACGACATCGCTCAGTTCCCCGTGCTGTTCGACATCCGCGTAAGCCTCCGCAACGCCACTTCAATCGCTCGCTCGCTCGAACGCTACGGCTACCACGTGCTCGACGCCCTCGAACCCGACCTGGCCGACGACGAAACATCTCGCGAGCGGTACCTCCAGCTTATCCGTTACCTCAACCCCTGATCAACCATGACCATAGCCATCTACGGCAGCCGCCGCCAGCAAAGCGCAATTGAATATGTGGAGCGCTTCCTTGCCACACTCCTCCAAAAAAACATCGAGGTGGTGATGCACCGCAAGCTCTACAACCACCTCACCTCCGAGCTCGGCCGCAAGCTGTCGCCGCAGATTCAGGTCGTGGCCGACGAACGGTTTGAGGCCGACCTCGCCGTGAGCCTCGGTGGCGACGGCACCTTCCTGCGCACTGCCGCATGGGTCGGCCCAAAGGAAATTCCCATCGTGGGCGTAAATACAGGCCATCTGGGCTACCTCACAGCCCTGCCCATCGAACGCCTCCCCGAACTCCTTGAAATGATTGAGCGCGACGAATTCACGGTTGAGCGCCGCAGCCTCATTGAGGTCAAAGAGCCCGAACTTCCCTTCAGCCCCTACGCCCTCAACGAAGTGGCCATCTCCAAGGAAGCATCCGCATCTATGATTTCAACCCGCGTTGAAATCGACGGCATGCTGCTGGCCGACTACCATGCCGACGGCCTCATCATCAGCACCCCCACCGGCTCCACAGCCTACAATCTCTCCGCCGGAGGTCCCATCGTGCAACCGACCATCGACGTCGTTGTCATCACCCCGCTGGCCCCGCACTCCCTGGCCATGCGTCCCTTGGTGGCCGACAGCGCCGGCTGCATATCCATCCTCCCCACCGGGCGCGCCCCCGGCGTGCGCCTCGCCCTCGACGGCCGTTCCCTCGAACTACCCACCGGCACACCCATCCGCCTAACCCGCGCACCGTTCAACACCCTGGTGATGCAGCTCGCCTCCCACCCCTTCACCGAAGCCCTCCGCGAAAAACTCCACTGGGC
>CAYNHP010000062.1:0-4009 GCA_964397235.1 uncultured Bacteroides sp.
CTACTTCATGCCCGCAACCCAGCGCGACCGCATCCTGCGCATGGAGGAAGTGTTCGTGAAGTTCCTTTAGCGGGCGAGAGAGGTGTAGAGGGTTGTGTAGGCCGATTGCATGGCCCGGAGGGAGTAGCGGGACAGGGCGTGGGAGCGGCAGTCGGCGGGGTTGAGGGTGGCGGCTTCGGCGATGGCCTGCAGGATTGTGGCGTTGTCGGAGCCGGGGGCAACGACGCGGCCGGTGAGGGGGGTGACGGACTCCGGGGCCCCTCCGGTGGCATATGCGACCACCGGCGTGCCGCATGCCATAGCCTCGAGCTGGGTCAGGGCGCAGGTGTCGGCATAGGTGAGGTTGGCGAAGACCGTGGCTTGGCTATACTCTGCGGCGAGTTGGCGCGGGTGGCGTATGTATGGCACAACCTCCACGCGCTCAGGCATTTGGCGAGCCTCAGAGCCGGTGAGGCCAACCAGGCGTATGCGCCAGTGCGAAGGCAAATCCTCAGCCAGGCGGGCGAAGTCTGCTCCTCCCTTGACGGCCCAATTCCGCGCAACGCCCAGCAGGATGGGGCGCTCGTGGGCGGACGGTTTTGGGGCGGCATCGGGGGTGAAGATGGATGTGTCCACGCCGTTGGGGATGGTGACGATGGGGTGATTTCGGAGCAACGATTGGCGCGCCATTGCGGATGTCCATTCCGAAACGCCCACGATGGTCAGGTTCAGGCCCGGGCGGTTGAAAGCACACTCTTTGCGGACGAAATTGGCTGCCGAGGCCGAGAGCAGCAGCGAGGCAGGGTAGTCGCGGCGTCCGGGGCAATGGCCACCGCACCCCTCGAGCCAGCGGCGGCAGTCGCGAACTGAGGCGCAGTGGCCGGTCATGGCCCAGCAGTCGTGAAGGGTCCACACGGTGGGGATGCCTGTGCGCGCAAGATACTCAAACAGAAGGGGATAGTTGAGGTAGTAGCCGTGGATGTTATGAAGATGGACCACGTCGGGCTTGAACGATTCGATGCGTCCGATCAGGCGGCGCGTGGCTCGGGCCGAGTGGAGGCCGTGGCGGTCGGTCAGGCGGGTTGCGAGGCCATGAAGAATCATGCCGGGGCGGTCGGCGATGCTGAAAGAAGGAATGTCGGCGGGAGCGTCGCCCCGACCGTAGCATAAGAGCACTTCCCAACCGGCGTCGAGAGCCCCGCGGCAGGTCTGAGCCGCGATGCGTCCGGTGGCGTCGGCCCCGGCGGTAACGCTCACGCTCAGGAGGCGCCTCATGATTTCTGATACTCCGTGGGCGACATACCCGTCAGGTGCTTGAAGTATTTCCCGAACGACGACTGGTTGGAGAAATTCAACGCGTAGGCTACCTGCTGGATGTTCTTGCCTGAATAGCGGAGGAGGTTTTTGGCTTCGATAATGACGTGATGGTCAATCCATTGCGCGGCCGAGCGCCCGGTAGCCTCCTTTACCAGCAGGGAGAGGTACTTCGGCGAGATGAACAGCTTCTGGGCGTAGAAGCTGACGGTGCGCTCCTTGGCAAAGTGGAGGTGAACGAGCTTGATGAAATCGTGGACGTAGGTGAGCTGGCGCTGGGGCCCCTTGGTGGTTGTGCTTTCAATTTCCATGCGCTTGTACACCACCTCTACCATCTGGTAGAAAAGTGCGGCGGTGAGGCTGGTGACGGTGTGGCGCGCCATCTGGAGGTTGACATGCTTGGACATCACCGCGTTGATGAGGTCGAAGTAGCGCAGCAGATAGTCTGCCTCTTCGGGGCTTACGGCCATGATGTTGCTGTCGCGTCCCAGCAAGGCTTCTCCGGAAATGGATGAGAATGAGATGTTTACCTCCTGGAGGAATGCCGGAGAGTAGGAGAGGATGTACACATCGACGTCCTCGCTGCAGCTCTGGAACTGCACAAGCGAGCCGTGGGGAATGCCCATTGAGGAGCATGCCTCCATGGTGACGTCGTCCGTGTTGATCTGCATCCTGACGGTGCCCCCGCGCAGTAGAATAAAAATCGACCCTTCAACCTTCCACTGGTGGCTGTTGAGCATCTCCACCACGTCGGGAATATAGGAGTTGATGTGGATGAAGTGGCATCCGTCTTCGAGTCGGCTCTCCTGTGAGGCCGCCCGGCGGAGAATGTCTATATATAATGTGTTGTGATTCGAATCCATCGTCATTTCTAAAAACCTCCGACAAAGATACAACAAATTTGGAAATATACGCCAAAAAACCGCCCAAAAATTCCATAAATAGCCCTGCTGATAAAAAATTGCGGGCGCAACCATCTCGGCTGCGCCCGCGGGGATGAAGAAACCTTGTTTTACTTCACAAGTACTTTTTCGGTGGCGTCGCCGCTGCGGACGATGTAGACGCCGGGAGCTACGGCGCCTTCGAGTTCGGCGCGGTCGCCGGAGAATACGACGCGGCCCATGGTGTCGTAGGCGGTGCAGAAGCCGCTCACCACGCCTTCAACCACAGCGTCTTCGAGGCCGGAGTTGTCGGTGTATACTTTCAGCGTGCCGTTGCTGCCGCCGGGGAGCACGATGGAGTTATCTCTAATCTGGCCGGTTATGTCGGAGCCATCGAGTTCAACCTTGGTGATGGCGCCGCTGCGGGCGTTGAAGAAAATTCGGTTGCCCATGCCGCCGGGGTTGTTTGCGGATGCAACCACAGCGTCGTTGAACAGGTGGCTGTAGTTCTCGCCCTTGGCAAGGGCTGCCTGGGTAGCCTTGCGGGCTCGGACAGCAGCCTCTTCGGGTTCAGCTTCTTCTTCAGCCTCTTCATAAATTTCTTCCACCATGAGCTCAAGTTGAATTTGCTGATACTCTTCTTCGTCGACAATAGTAGCGTCTACGTTGTCGGGAATTTCAACTACGAGGCGGTTCTGGAGGTCGGGGAAGATACCCCATTGGGGTGCGTTGAGGTAGGGGCGGTAGGACTGCTGGGGGATGGTGAGCGTTACTCGCTTCACGCGCATGCCGGTGAATGCGGCGGTTGCAGCCTCGGGAGCTTCCTCGCGGGGGCAGGACAGGCCGGTTACACGCAGGGCACCGTTGAACACGTTCGAGCCGATTGACTCGAGTGAGCCGGGGAAGTTCACGCTAACGAGGCGGGAGCAATCTTTGAAGGCGGTGTTTGCAACCGTGGTAACACCTTCGGGAAGGGTAACGGTGCGCAGTTTGGTACCTTCAAATGCGCTTTCGCCGATTTCAGTCAGGCTCCCGGGCATGTTGATGCTTTCGAGGGCGGTGTTGGCGAATGCGTTCACCTCAATTGAGGTAACACTTTCGGGGAGCACAACTTCAGCAAGTGCGCCACAATTTTGGAATGTGGCTCGCATAATTTCCTTTAGTTGAGTTTTGCTGAGGTCAACGGATTCAAGGGATGAACAATTTGCAAATGGACCTCCTATTTCAGTATAATTCGAATTATCGATTCTATCGATTCGACTACCATCTATAGTTTCGAGATTTTCGCCTGCAGTAAGTGTGCGGATTGACGAACAGCCGTTGAAAGCCATGTTGCCGATGCTTGTAAGGGCTTCGGGGAGTTCGGTGATGGTGATTGAGCTGCAGTTTAAGAACGCTTCGTCGCCGATGGTAGCCACACCGGAGGGAATTTAAGTGACATTCATAAGGGAGTTGTCATAGAATGCCTTGTTGCCGATGGAAGTAGTCTTGGCAGGGAGAACGAGCTTGGTCAGGTAAGCCATGTTCGACAGCGCCTCGTCGGGGATTTCGGTGTTGGTGATGGCCGAGAGGTCGAGTTCGGTCAGCGAAATCATGTTTTCGCGGATAAGGCGCCAGTCGGTGTCGGCAAGCGTGCCGGTAACCTTCATTTTGGTTACCTGCGAGGGCTGGATGCCTGTCTGGAGTTTGAGCTCTTCGGAGATAGGTGCCTGGCTTACATATACTTGGATTGATGCCTCACCTTCTTCGATGATGTTGAACACCTTCCAGCGGGGGTTGACGGTGTAGCGATTCTTGGAGCCGTCGGGAACATAAACGTTGATTTTGTCGCAATC
>CAYNHP010000062.1:4109-12262 GCA_964397235.1 uncultured Bacteroides sp.
GGCGTAGTCGCCGATACGGGTGGCGTTCACGGGAAGGTAGAGGGTGTAGAGGTTTTCGCAACCGGCAAAGAGTTCGTCGGCAACCTCCGTCAGGTCGGAAGTAAGGTTGGCGGTGGTCATGCCGGTCATGTCGCGGAAAGCACCCTTGCCGATGGATTCGATGCCTTCGGGGACTTCGATAGTTTCAACCATCTGGCAACCTTTGAAAGCATAGTCGCCGATGGTTGTCAGAGCGGAGGGGAGAGCGTTGAAAGTCAGCGTTTCGCAGCCGTCGAAAGCGTGCTCGGCGATTTCCTCAAGTCCGTCGGGGAACTCAACGTAGTAGAGATCGGCCTGGTTAGAAAAGGCGTAAGCACCAATCTTTTTCAGAGTCGAGGGGAGGAAAAGCTCGCCTTCGAATTTGAGGCCCATGTTCTTGTATGCCGGAATCTCGGTGGCGTCGTCAGCAATGGTGGCTGTTGTGATGGTGAATCCGCCGGCCTCGATGGTAGCCCCGTCGCGGTAGGGGTTGCCTTCGATGCAGTCGATTTCAACATTATTGTACCAGTTGGCCCAGTTGGCGAATTCTACTTTGGAAATACCCATAACACCATCTGAGTTAATCCCGTTGAACAAGGTGCCTTTCAGAGATTCTACATCAGCACCGATTTTAATAGTGTATGAATCCGATCCGTCGTAAGCTGTGTAATACCCAGAAAATCCAGGGACTTCGTTAGTACTAAAATCGTATTCTATACACTGTATATTTCGGTTAATGTCAATCAGTGAAAGGCCGGTATAACCCCAGAAGTAAAAGGCGGGATAAAGTTCAATAGGCTCATCGCCTTTTTCAAAAGTGACGGACTCAAGTTTGCCGAGGTTGGTTGTGTCGTAGTAGGCCTCGTCGGTAAAGGCGCCCGGAGCAATAGTCTGAACCGTTGAGGGAATGGTGAGGTTCTTAGCCAGGGCCTTGTTTACCTGTACGACGTTGTAAGTTTTCTTTACTTCGATTACATTGTCGGTGCCCTCATATTCTGTAACTTCAATGGTTGCAGGAATAGTTACGTCCTGGTCGGGAGCGCTGAATTGAATCGCAACGGTTTTGGCTTCGGCATCAAGGAGATACACCCGATAAAAATCGTGTGCGTAAGGTATCTCCGTACCGAATTCAAAACCAAACGACGAGAGTACACCGGCAAAGGCGGCGACACTTGCAAGTAAAAGTTTCTTCATTGGTTTATAGTTCTGCCGCGGGATCCCCTCGTTGGCGTTTGGGAATGAAAAAAGCGCAGGATCTGTATCTGTTGCCATCCTACTGCTTGAGGCTCTCGCATTGCCCTACTCATGTCGGATGGCAACGCAGAAGCCCACGCCGGTATATGCAACTATCCTTTCGGCTGCGGCACATTGTGTGCCGGCAGTCCAAAAGTCAGTAATTACAACTACCACGGGCATCTACCGTTGCTCAATCCTTGACACGAGTATGAAATTTGCGAGATTTCAAGCAGTCAAGAATCAGCGCGGATAAACGCTTTAAAAATATGTAAGCAAGGCTGGGGGGCCCTGCACATTCCCGCCCGCACTCCCCGACCGGGGCTTCAGGACGGTCTGCACTGCAAAGTTAATACAACTCAGCGCCTTTTGCAAGTTTTTTGCTAAAGTTTTCCTCTACATTAAGTGAAATTAGCAAATCTACCAATTGTCGCAACAGGCAGGCGCAAGAAGGTCTGGCACGATGCCCAACAAGGTGGTGACGCTAAGAAATCCTAAATTCGGGGGTGGTAATTCCATATTCCAATTTTCTTTATTATCTTTGCACGTTAAACCTCTTGCAATGAAAAGATATAACCTGATAAATAATGTGCTGGGGTGGGTCTGCTTCGTGGTGGCCGCCCTCACTTATCTGCTTACCCTGGAGCCGACGGCGAGCTTCTGGGACTGCCCCGAGTTCATAAGCCAGGGCGCGAAACTGGAAGTGGGTCACCCGCCGGGCAACCCTATCTTCATGCTTGCGGCCCGCTTCTTTGTGACCCTCTTCGGCGGGGGCATGGACAAGGCCGCACTGGCGGTGAACTCCATGTCGGCCCTGCTGAGCGCAGGCACCATTCTGCTCCTGTTTTGGTCGATAACCCACCTGACCAAGCGCCTGCTGCTGCGCGACGGCGAGGTCTGGCCGGGCTGGTGGCGCGTCGGTGTCATCATGGCTGCCGGCATCTGCGGCGCACTGGCCTACACCTGGAGCGACACTTTCTGGTTCAGCGCCGTTGAGGGCGAAGTGTACGCCTTCTCGTCGTTCTGCACCGCGCTGGTGTTCTGGCTCATGCTCAAGTGGGAGAACCGCGCCGACGACCCGGCCTCCGACCGCTACCTGATTCTGATTGCCTATGTCATAGGCGTTTCCATAGCCGTGCACCTGCTCAACCTGCTGTGTATTCCGGCTCTCGGTCTTATATACTACTACCGCAAATTCGCAAAACCGGATGCCGTAGGGTCGCTGATAGCGCTCGGCGTGAGCTGCGTCATCGTGGGCCTGATTCTCTATGGCCTCGTGCCGGGCTTCGTGCAGGTGGCACAGTGGTTTGAACTGCTGTTTGTCAACGACTTCGGCATGGGCTACAACATGGGCGTGCTTATCTACGCCATCGTGCTTATGGGCGTGTTCATATGGACCATCTACGCGCTCTACCGTGGCTCAAAAGGTGTGGCCCGCTTAGGAATATGGTTGAGCATCGGCCTGTCGGGTATGCCGTTCATCGGCCACAAGGTGTGGGTAGGAATCATCCTTCTGGCGGCTCTGGCCGTGGTGCTGGGAGTGCTGAAGAATTTTTCGCGCCGGTTCTGGAGCATATGCGTAATCAGCGTGATGGTGATTTTCATAGGCTATTCGTCGTACGCACTGCTGCTTATCCGCGCCAGCGCCAACACGCCGATGAACCAGAATTCGCCGGACAATGTGTTCGCCTTGGCCAGCTACCTCAACCGCGAGCAGTACGGCGACCGCCCGCTCTTCAACGGGCCTGTCTTTGCCGAGACGCTCGTGGAGCAGGAATATCCCGCCGGGTCGGGCAACATGTACGTGGTGATGGACGACTACGGCCGTCCGCGCACGCGCCTGCTCGACGGCTACCTCCGCAACGAGAACGGCGGCGCCTTCAACAATCCCACCAAGAGCTATACCAAGGTGGTGAAATCGAACCCTGAAGAGCCCGACCGCTATGTTCAGGAAATAGAGCGTCCCAACTACCGGACCATGCCCGACCTGGACATGCTCTTTACACGCATCTACAGCGCCGACCCCGGCGGAGCCCAGCATGTGGCCGGGTATAAGTCGTGGTCCGGCTACTCCACCCCCGACCTCTCCGACATCCCCAAGGCCAAGCAAGCCGAGTGGGCCCAGCGTCAGCTCGTGCCCCGCAACGAGGTTATGCCCTACCTGAACCACATGCAGGTGGTGACCACCACCGAGGACTCCCGTACCGGCGCACCGGTGGAGCAGACTATGGTGTGGAAACCTGATTTCAAGGTCAACCTTGATTTCTTCCTCAACTACCAGCTCAACCATATGTACTGGCGCTATTTCATGTGGAACTTCGCCGGACGCCAGAACGACTTCCAGGGCAACGGCGAGCCGCACCTGGGCAACTGGATTTCAGGCATCCCCTTCATCGACGATGCGCGGCTGGGCGACCAGTCGGCCCTGCCCGACGAGTTCGGCAAGGGTAACAAGGGACACAACGTGTTCTACATGCTCCCGCTCATCCTGGGCCTGATTGGTCTGCTATGGCAGGCCCTCGTGCGCCATCGCGGAGGGGCTGAGCGCGGCATCCAGCAGTTCTGGGTTGTGTTCTTCCTCTTCTTCATGACCGGGGTTGCTATTGTGCTCTACCTCAACCAGACTCCCGGGCAGCCCCGTGAGCGCGACTACGCATTTGCCGGCTCTTTCTATGCATTTGCAATCTGGATAGGACTGGGCGCGGCGGCCGTCGCCGTGCTTGTGCGCGACCTCTTCCGTAAGTCCGACCGTACTGCAAAAGTGGTCAGTGGCGTCGTGGCCGGCATCGTGGCCCTGGGCGTACCCCTGCAGATGGTTTCACAGACCTGGGACGACCACGACCGCTCCGGACGTTACACCACACGCGACTTCGGCTTCAACTACCTCGCGTCGGTCGACCCCAACGCAATCATATTCACCAACGGCGACAACGATACCTTCCCCCTGTGGTACGCCCAGGAGGTCGAAGGCTTCCGTACCGACGTCCGCGTGGTGAACCTCTCCTACCTCTCCACCGACTGGTATGCCCACCAGCTGGCCCTCCCGAGCTACGAAGCTCAACCCGTGCCGATGGAGGCTACGCCGAAGGATTATCAGTATGAACGCCTGGCTTACAGCTACATATACCCGCAGGACAACAGCGCCACCGACGCGCGCACAGCCCTTCGCTCGCTCTACGACTCCGACGACCGCGCCCTGGGCGTAGCCCTGCTTACCAAGCCGAACATCGTGATACCCGTCGACGGTGCTGAGGCCATGAGCCGTTACGCCTCCGGCAACCCCGAAATCGACTCCGTGATGCTTCTGCCCGGCCTGGGCGACGTGCGTCTGGACCTCAGCCGGCAGGGTTCGGGTCTGAGCCAAAGCAAGGTGCTGAGCCTCGACATCGTCAGCAACTCCATCGCCGACGGCTGGCAGCGACCCGTATACTTCGCCACAACAGTACCCACCAGCTACTACCTCGGCCTCGACCGCTACCTTTCGCCCACCGGCCTGGCCTACGAGATGACTCCATTCGACTCACCGGTCTATGACGTTACCGCCGACAAGGCCTACCGCAACGTCATTGAGAACTACCGCTGGGGCGGTCTTGACCAGCCCGGCGCCGAAGGCCTCTATCTCGACGAAACGGTGCGCCGAATGGTTAGCTCTGTCCGTTCGGGTGTTTACAACATCATAGAAGGGCTTATGGCCACCGGCAACCTGCCGGCCTCGGCCGAGAGTCGGGCTGCAGCCCAAAAAGCAGGCCTGGATGTGCCCGCCACACGCTACGACATGGCCCGCCAGCTGGCAGTCACCCTCAACGAGCATATGCCCGACAGCGTCGCATCCTACGACAACCTCATCGGCATTTACCTGGCACGCACGTTCCTGGACCTCTACCTGGCCACCGGCAACCCCGCCGACCTCGATGCTGCCGCCGACATCCTCGCCCCGCAGACCGAACGTTATGCCCAGCTTGTACGCTATACGTCCACCCTCGACCCCTACAACGCCGCTCAGGTGGCACGCTCGGAGCGCTACGGCATCCAGTTCCTCGGAGTGGCCGCAGCGTTGAGCAACCGAATCGACATCCTGCGTGCGCGACCCGACATCGTGGCCGACCCCGACAAGGCCGACGAGCTGGAATTCTTCCGCAGCATAAGCCTCGACGACGACCTGCGGATAGCACCCGTTATCTATGTTGAGGATTACACCGTGAGCGATATCGAAGCCGAGCTGAACGACCCCGAGTATGGCCCGCGCATGCCCGCCGCCACCCGCAACATCCTCAACAAGGCCGCCGAGCTGCTGCGCGCCTCCGAGGCTGCCGGTGTTGACCCGCAGGCACTCCCGCGTCGGGTTATGGATAAATATGGCTTCACTCGCCAGCAATGGTCGGACGTAAGCCGTTGAAATGAAGCTGATTGAACAACCCCCGTTGCTGTACCGTCTCCTTTTCCCGGAGGCGGTATGGCGCATTAAGCGCGGCGGCGACCGCCCCGTGGTTTACCTCACCTTCGACGACGGTCCAATCCCCGAAGTGACCCCTTGGGTGCTCGACGAGCTGGACCGTCACGGCATCAAGGCCACTTTCTTTCTGGTGGGCGACAATGTGCGGCGTCATCCCGGACTGCTTGAGGAAATCAAGCGCCGCGGCCACTCGTGGGGCAACCACACGATGCACCATCTTCAAGGCATGCGCACCTTGACCGACCGATATATGGCCGACGTTGCCGAAGCTCACGCCCTAATCGGCTCAACCCTCTTCCGCCCGCCCCACGGCCTGCTGCGGTGGAAGCAGGCAAAACGCATCAAGCGGGCTTATAACCTGATAATGTACGACCTGGTGACGCGCGACTACTCCCGCAAGCTCGGCCCTGAGGACGTGCTTCAGAACGTGCGCCGATATGCCCGCAACGGCTCAATAATCGTGTTCCACGACTCCCTCAAGGCCGAACGTAACCTCCGCTACGCACTTCCCCGGGCAATCGAATGGCTTAAAAATCAGGGATATGAATTCCGCGCTCTCCCAATGTGATGCGCCCGGGAAAGAGGTCGTCCGCGCGCTGATTCTTGGCGCCGGGGCTGCCCGCGTGGGCTTTGCCCGATGTCATGACGTGGACCTGAGTGCCTTCGACCGCTGGGTCGGAGCAGGAATGCACGGCTCGCTGGACTATATGGCCCGCAATCGCCATATGCGCCTAAATCCGGCCGGCTTGCTGGAGGGATGCCGAACCGTCATATCCATCGCCTTCCCCTACTTCCGCGCCGGTCAGCTACGCAGTCCGCTTTTTGCCGACTATGCCCTTGGCGACGACTACCACGAAGCGCTCCGAGGGCGACTTGAGGGTGTTTGCGAAGCCCTTCGCAAGCTCGTCCCCGGCTCTCAGACGCGAATTTGCGTTGACTCCGCGCCGATACTCGAGCGCTCGTGGGCCGTCGAGGCCGGCGTTGGATTCATCGGCCTCAACCGCCAGCTCATCGTGCCCGGCGTGGGCTCAAAAGTGTTCCTGTGCGAAATTTTGTGGACAGCAGAGCTGCCCCCCGACGCTCCCTGCACCGAGTGTTGCGTGGGTTGCGGAAAATGCGTGCGCAGTTGCCCCGCCGGGGCACTCAGCGGGGAGGGCGTTGATGCACGCCGATGCCTCTCCGCCCTCTCGGTGGAGCATCGTGGCGAGCTGCCCGAAGGTACGCGCTTTCACGGGCGCATCTGCGGCTGCGACATCTGTCAGGACGTCTGCCCGCACAACGCCACTCCGCCGGCGCATGTCATACCCGAATTTGAGCCGAGGGCCGCTGTGGTGGAGCTCACCGATGCCGACATCGCCGCTATGGACGCCGAAACCTTTGCACGGATTTTCCGCCACAGTGCCGTCAAGCGCCTCAAGCTCGCCGGCCTGAAGCGCAATCGGGAAGCGCGGTAGGGGAGGTTAGTCCAGGGTCTGGACCCCGCCGCCGTTGACCATCAGTGTCTGGCCAGAAATCCATGCCGCCATCGGCGATGCAAGGAAGAGAACAGCCTGCGCAATGTCCGACACCTCGCCGAGACGATGAATCGGGGTGTGCGCCAGCATCCTTGCCTCAATCTCCGGCGTCATCACACCCGCCAGCGCGTGGGTGCGCGTCGCCCCGGGGCCTACGCAATTGATGCGGATACCCATAGGTCCGAAATCGTGCGCCAGGTTGGCCGACATGTGGTTCAAAGCGGCCTTGGTAGAGGCGTAGATGGCGATGCCGGGGCTGTGGTTGATGCTGCTCATCGACGATATGTTCACGATGCTGCCGTAGCCCGCCTCCTGCATATGCGGCGTGGCCAGCTGGCAGAGGCGCCAGGGCGCGAACACATTCATCGAGTAGATGCGTTCAACGTAGGCCCGGTCTATTTTGAACGGATTCTCCGTGCCGCCACCGCCACCTCCGGCATTGTTGATGAGGATGTTGATTTTACCATAGGTCTTGAGTGTGAAATCAACTACATTCACAAGGTCCGCATCCTCCAGCACATTGCAGGCGCAGGCTGCCGCCTCGTCACCGTTTGCCTTAATCTGGGCCACAATATTTTCAGCCTTGGCAAGGGTGCGGTTGCTCACCACCACCTTTGCCCCGGCCGCAGCAAGGATCTCGGCACACCCGGCGCCGATTCCGTCGCCGGCTCCGGTGACAAGCGCCACCATACCGGTCAAATCGAGTAAATCTTCAGGTTTCATACCTTATCAACACCTACCCCCGCACCCGAGTTCGCCAAACTTCAAATTAACACTCCTTAACACCGAATGCTTGCATCTTGTGTTAAAAAGTTGTAATTTTGCATATGTGGATGTCTAAGTTGGCGTTTTCTGCAGTAACCAATCCACATTTCCTCGACTTAAACCTTAAACCTATCACCAATCTTCTATGCACAGAGTTGCTATTTCTCATT
>CAYNHP010000063.1:0-4526 GCA_964397235.1 uncultured Bacteroides sp.
GTCTGAAGCGCTACCGTTTCTTCGACATCGGCAAAGACCACTACTACTTCGACGATTTCCTCAACGACGACATCGTTACGCGCATCGCGCACAACTCCTATATCCCCGCCGCCGAAACCCTCCTGCGCATGATTGAGCAGACCGGCGGCAAATTCCGCTGCTCCATCGCCATCTCCGGGGTGGCCTTCGAACAGTTTGAGCTCTACGTGCCCGAGTTTATCGACCTGCTCAAGAAGCTGGCCGACACCGGCGCAGTCGAATTCGTCGCCCAGCCCTACGCCTACTCCCTCGCTTCGCTGGTGGACCCCGAAGAGTTCGCATCCGAAATCGAAGCGACATGCTCGCTGCTCAAGAACCGCTTCGGCGTCAAACCCAAAGTGGTGCGCAACACCGAGCTCATCTACTCCGACGAAATGGCTCCCCAGCTGGTGGAAATGGGCTTCAAGGCTTGCCTCACCGAAGGTGCCAAGCACATCCTGGGATGGAAGTCGCCCGACTATGTGTACACCGCCGCTTCCGCTCCCAAACTCAAACTGCTGCTGCGCAACGCCAAACTCAGCGACGACATCGCATTCCGATTCAGCGACTCCTCCTGGAGCGAATTCCCCCTCACCGCCGACAAGTACATGGACTGGATCGCTTCCACTCCCGCCGAGGAGCAGATTGTCAACATCTTCCTCAACCTCGAAACATTCGGCGATCACCAGCCCGCCACCACCGGCATCTTCCAGTTCCTCGAAGCTCTTCCCCGCTTCGCCGCCGAAAAAGGCGTTGAGTTCCTCACACCCAGCGAGGCCGTGGCAAAAATCAAGCCCGTGGGCGAGCTCAGCGTCATGCACCCCATCTCCAGCGCCGACGAGGCCCGCGACACTTCCGCATGGCTGGGCAACCGCCTCCAGAACGAAGCTTTCGGCAAGCTCTACGGCGTGGCCGAACGCGTGCGCCAGTGCAACAACCGCCGCCTCAAGCAGGATTGGAACTACCTCCAGACATGCGACCACTTCTTCTACATGAACAACCGCGGCGGCGCTGCCTTCAGTCCCTACGAAACCCCGATGGCCGCCTTCACCAACTACATGAACGTCCTGGGCGACTTCCTCATGCGTGTTGAAGAAGAATTCCCCTCGCAGGTGGACAACGAAGAGCTCAACTCGCTGTTGCTCACCATCTCCAACCAGGGCCACGAAATCGAAGTGCTCAACAAGGAACTCGCCTCCATGCGCAAGAACATCGAGCAGTACAACATCGAGCACAAGGCCCGAGAGGTAGCCGCAGAACCCGAAGCTGAAAAGGCTCCCAAGGCCGAGAAGACCCCTAAGGCAAAGGCCCCCAAGGCTGAAAAACCAGCCAAAGAGGCCAAGCCCAAAGCCAAGAAGGCCACCAAGAAAAGCGAATAATCATTGAGGGGCCGGGCCCGGAAGGTTCGGCCCCTTTTAACCCCTCAGATTATGCAACCTGAAAAATTTGTGGTGACCATCGGGCGCACCTATGGCAGCGGCGGCCGTATGCTCGGGCGCATGATTGCCGAGCGCCTCGGCATCGGTTTCTACGACAAG
This sequence comes from uncultured Bacteroides sp., assembly GCA_964397235.1. GTDB lineage: Bacteria > Bacteroidota > Bacteroidia > Bacteroidales > Muribaculaceae > CAG-873. The sequence continues at coordinate 1,557 of CAYNHP010000063.1, forward strand.
CAACTCCTGGTCAAGGCAGCCGAAAAAGCCGGTTTCAGCCATGCTTTCGTGGAGCAGGGCGACGAGCAGCCCCCAAAACTCCTGGGCGGAATCATTCCCTTCTCCATGGGTTTCTACCCTATGTCCTGGGTGGGAGGTGACGCCGGCGCGTCCACTTCCGACAGCATCTACAAGGCCCAGTGCGACTTCATGCACGAGCTGGCCGAGCACGAGAGCTGCGTCATCGTGGGCCGCAGCGCCGACTATGTCCTGCGCAACAACCCCAACGTGGTCAACATCTTCATCCATGCAACCCCGGAGGCCTGCGCCGACCGTATCATCAAGCGTAGCGAGGCCCGCAACCGCCAGGAAGCCATAGCGCTGGCCGAACGCACCAACAAGCTGCGCGCCAATTTCTATAATTTCTACACGGATAAGAAATGGGGCGACGCACGCAGCTATCACCTCAGCTTCGATTCGGAGGTGATGCCGCTGGAGGATATTGCCGATGTGGTTATCGCCTACCTTGAAAAACGCTTTGGGAAGCTAACCAATTGACGATTGCATCCACCGTGGCTGCCGACGGGCTTTGACCCAGACGCGAATACTCGTCCAGCATCCCGGTTGTACACTCCTGGAATAAGTGATTATGACCCTCAAGCTCAACACATTGGGCTTGGGGGTTATGTTCTTTGATGGTTTTCAGGTTGGCCGGGGGCACCTGGAAGTCCTTGGCGCCGTTTAGCGCCAGCCAGGGCACGGCGATGGCGTCCATGTCGGCCGCCGGGTCGTAGCGCAGGAGTTCGCGGTAGGAGGGTGAGGTCATCTGGGCGGCCTCTACTTGCAGGCGCTCGCGGACCTGCGGTAGTTTTGCGGCATCGCCGTAGAAATCGGCCATTGCCGAAAGGAGCATTGCCTTAGCAAAAGCGTCGGGCATAGGACCCTTGGCGATGTCGAGCAGGCGCCGTTGCTGAGCTTCGGCGTCCCAGCGTCCGACGGCCGCCACGGCCAGGGCGCGGCTCTGGGCCATGACTATGGAGTCGCCTGCCCATGCCGGAGCACCCATGGTGATGATAAAGTCACAGCCTCCGTGCGCTGCCGTCTTTATGGCCAGCGAACCGCCCTGCGAGTGGCCCAACACGCCGCGGGGCACGCCGGGGAAGATGCTGTCGAGGTACTCGAACTGGGCGGTAATGTCGGTGCAGAGGTCCTCCAGCGACGATTCCTTTAAATCACCTGTCGAGGCTCCGATGCCGCGGTCGTCGGTGCGCAGTACGGCAAACCCGGCGTCGGTCAGTGCGTCCGAGAGCACCTTGAATGGCTTGAGGCCGAACACTTCCTCGTCGCGGTTCTGCGCGCCGCTGCCGGTGGCCATGACGATGACTCCTTTGGGCGCTCCGCCTTCGGGGATGCTCAGGGTCCCGCCAAGCTCAATGCCGGCGCCGGCGTTGGCCACGGTCACTTCGCGCTCCTGCCGGGCTGTTGCCGTTAGCGATAGCGAAACTACGGCCACAAATGCTAAGAACTTACGCTTCATCGGACTCGGGTATTTGGAAAATGGTGAAATTGACAGAGCCGTAGGACCGGTGCTCGCGGAAATGGGGCAGAGCGGAGAAGTCGTGAGCCTTGGAATGCTCGATTATGAAGATGCTCCCCGGCTTGAGCAACCCCGATTCGAGTACCTTGCGGGGGATGTCCCCGAAGCCGTCCATGTTATATGGAGGGTCGGCGAACACGATGTCGAAGGCCTTCGGCGCGGAGGCTATGAAGCGCAAAGCGTCCCCCCTCACCAGCGTGAAATTGGTAACTTTCAGTTCTTTAGCCACCTTTTCGATGAACCGCTGCTGCGTGGCGGTTTTCTCCACCGCCGTCACCCAACGGCACTCGCGCGAGAGGAACTCGAAGCTGATGGCGCCGGTGCCGGCAAAGAGGTCCAGCGCTTCGGCGCCCTCGAAATCCACAATGTTTTCGAGCACGTTGAAGAGGTTTTCTTTGGCAAAGTCGGTGGTTGGACGGGCGGTGATGTTGGTAGGGACATCGAAGCGGCGGCGTCCGAAAAGTCCGCGGATTATTCGCATAGTGTCTGTACAATTAGAGGGAAAGGAGCCACGAGGGCTTCGCGGCCCATTCTGAAGGCTTCGGAGGGAAAAATCAAGGGAACGGCGAAGCGAACGTATCGGCGCAGGATTGGCAGGATAGCGTCGCGCGCGGCAGCATCGCCGCATATCTGAACCTCGTCGTCGGTGCGCGAGAGGCCCGTGGAGTCGATGGTGGCCAGCACGAAGTAGGCGGCGTCGGCCTCGCTGCGGCAGGGTTTGGTGGTGAGCATGAGCAGGCGGCCGTCGGCGCCGAAAGCGGCGATGTCGGCGCGTCGGGGATTGTGGCCGTGGAAGTGAACGAATACCTTGCCCGTGTTCCCGCGCACAGCCTTGGCGTGGAGGAAGCGCGTCAGGGGCGTCACGGAGCAACGTATGGGGCAGTTGCGGAAGGTCCGCTCCAGGAAGTTGAAGAGCTTGCGGTCGAAGGCCCATGCCACCTGGATATCGCCCGTAATTGTGTCTTTGACAAGCATTTGCCCGAAGTCCTCGTCCACGAGGTCGCACACCTCCGCTCCCGCTTCGGCCAGTCCGGCCGGGGTGGGGATAAAATTGTCCGTAACCACCGTGATGCCGATAGATGCATAGTCGCCCAGCAGCATGGGCGTGGCGTAGATGGCATCTTCGAGGGCTTTGGCGGGGTCCGCTGTTGGGTCCAGCGGGATGCTGAACTGGTGCAGCCCCGCTTCGCCGTCGACCGGCGTTATGAGCACACGCAGCTGACCCGGCTCAAGTTGCAGCCCGAGTCTATATCGCCGCGCCTGGCCGCGGTAGTCAGGTTCCATTTCGTTCATCTTGCAAAGATAAGCAATTTTCGCGAGGATGCACCCATGGCCGGCGGATTTATCGAAATCTTTTTCCCGGCTCATTTACCGGGTCATTTACCGGGTCGTTT
>CAYNHP010000063.1:4626-6771 GCA_964397235.1 uncultured Bacteroides sp.
GGGTCGTTTGCCGGGTCGTTTACCGGGTCGTTTTCCACGCCGGTTCGATAGTGTGGCCTTTTTTCGGGATTAATCTCTATAAATCATGATAAATCTCGATAAATCAAGAACAAAACGCGGTGATTTAAGATAAGTTGGGGCGGGTGTGCTGAAAACCTGCACATCCTTCCCGTAATTTTGCATCAGAAACCAAAACTCCTCCAATTATGAACATCATCCAATCCACCGACACCATCCTCGCCCGCGGCACATTCCTGGGCCGCACCGTAGTCGACTTCTCAGCAACAGGCTTTGAAAGCATCGACGAAGTACTCTCGGCCGTAGCCGCCGATGCCGGCGGTATGCACGGAATGCTCCGCATCAGCCTGCGCAACGCAACCCGCGGCTGGAGCCAGTCCAGCGCGATGTTCATTGCCCCTCCCGCTCCCGGAACGCAGCTCACGCTGTTCTAAGCATAGCAGGGTGTGTCCTTTGGGCGCACCCTTAATATTTATGTGTTCCGAAGGAGTGATAAATCGGGATTTTTGGCTAACTTTGCCTTATGAATGCCGAAGAATTTCGCCAACAGGTAGTGGCAGCACTCCCATACGAGCCCAACGAGCAGCAGGCGCGCGTCATCGACGTGCTCTCGCGCTTCTGCCTCGCGCCGGTCGACGGTTCCGAGCGCGCATTCGTCCTCAACGGCTATGCCGGCACGGGCAAGACATCGCTCACCGGCGCCTTGGTGCGCACCCTCGAGGCCAACGGCATGCACGCCGTCCTGCTCGCTCCAACCGGCCGGGCAGCCAAGGTGTTCAGCGCAAACTCCGGCGGACATCCGGCCTTCACCATCCATCGCAAAATCTACCGTCACAACCCCGGCGCGCCGTCGGGCGACTTCTCCTTCCTCGCCCCGGCCGACAATCGCGCCAAGGACACGGTGTTCATCGTCGACGAAGCGTCGATGATCGGTGCTGACGACGGCCGTGGAAACTCCCTCATCGAGGACCTCATAACCTATGTCTTCGCGGGCGACAACTGCCGCCTCATCCTCATCGGCGACACAGCCCAGCTCCCGCCCGTGGGCTCCGACCGCTCCCCGGCCATGAATGTCGACCGCCTCCGGACATACGGCCTGCGTGTAAGTTCCGCCACTCTCACCGAAACGGCCCGCCAGGCGGCCGATTCCGGCGTGCTCTTCAACGCCACGCGCCTGCGCAAGGTCATGATTCAGGCCGCACGTACCCCCGAAGGCGAAAAGGCACCCGTACCTAAGCTGCGGGTCGACGGCTTCGACGATGTCCACGTCGTCAACAACGAAGACCTCCCCGAACTCCTCGACGGCGCGTATACCCATGGAGGTGAGGATAATACCATACTCATCACCCTCTCCAACCGCCGTGCGCTGGACTACAACCTCGGTGTCCGAGGGCAGGTGCTCTACCGCGAGGAGGAGATTGCCCGGGGCGACCGCCTCATCGTGTCCAAGAACCACTACTTTGCGCGTCGCGTCCCCGGCCTCGACTTCGTAGCCAACGGCGACATCCTCACCGTGGAACGTGTCTACGGCACCGAGATGCGCTATGGCCTACGTTTCGCCGACGTCAGCCTGTCCATCCCCTCGCCGGCCGACCCCGACAATACCATCACCTTCGACGTCAAAATAATCCTCGACAACCTCTTCGACCCGGCTGCCGGCCTGCCTGTGGACCGCCTTAACGCACTCTACTACGCCATCATAGCCGACAACGACCGCTACGGCGACATGCCCATGGACCGCCGCGCGGCCTCTATGCGCACCGACCCCTATTGGACGGCCCTCCACGTCAAATATGCCTACGCCGTCACCTGCCACAAAGCCCAGGGCGGACAGTGGGAAAACGTCTTCGTCGACCTCTCCTACATCCCCGAGGACTCCCTCGGCCTGACCCTTTACCGCTGGCTTTACACCGCCATCACCCGCTCCCGCCGCAACCTCTTCCTCATCAATCCCCCCGACATCCTCCTCCAGCAATAGGTTTGCAACGCTATGGAGGTGGCGAGCTCCCGCTCGCCACAATGGCCCGTCGTGCATTCTTTCGATAAATTTCGAGATTAGTCTTGATTAATCACGATAAATCAAGAAATCCAAGAGAGCGTCAAATTGGAGGGGAGACGTCCCCGTCT
>CAYNHP010000063.1:6871-12251 GCA_964397235.1 uncultured Bacteroides sp.
CGATAAATCAAGAAATCCAAGAGAGCGTCAAATTGGAGGGGAGACGTCCCCGTCTCCCACTGCACAAATGCGGTAGGTCTGGAGACCGACCCTCCCGGTTTTGCAAAAAAATCCGTAAAAAAATCCGACTATGCCACCAAGTGGCCATTTCCCCCGTTAATTTTGCCGCTGAAATAATAATTCTCATCTTATGTTTTTAAAAATTTCATTTACCCTTATCGCGGCTTCGTTTGTCAGCCTTATTGTATCGTTGGCAATAATTTGGTTTATTAATCCCATCAGCACATTTGGTATAATCCTCCAGGATGCCATCACCCTCGCCACCGGCGTCGCCGTATATATCCTAAATTGGCGCCGTCTGAAAAAACGCAATTGAAGTTAAATTTACTAACAAAAATGAAATTGTTGTCGATGAAAAGAAATAGCGACATTATTTTGGGCGCAGGTTCGCCTGTGCAGGCGAAGGCGCGGGCGCTGGTGGAGCTGCTTGAGTGGCTGGACTATGAGTGTGCGCCACGGGAGAAGGAGGTTGCCTTTGCGGCTCTCGATTCTCGCATCCAGGCTGCCCTGGACGAGTTATGGAGCCCGCAGACAGATTTCTATGCCGCCCCGGCTAATAACGGACACTGGACCGGCGAGAAATCCAATTCGGTGTGGATACCCGATGATGATTTCACTCCGCCCAACCGCTCATCCTACTGCAATCTCTTCGGGCTGTCATGGGGCGAAATTAAGCAGAAGCATGCGTTCTCGGGCCTGCGTTGCCGGCGCGGTCGCTTCTGCTTCGAGGACATTGCCCGCTATCGCGTTGAGATGCCCGACTTCGCCGACCTTGTGAACTCGCCCAACCGCGGAGCTCTCCACGAGGCTGCCTTTGCCCGACTGGCTGCACAGCTGGGCGTAAGCGTCGAGCAGGTTAAAGCAATCAAGGAATGCCGGGCCGACCACAGCCCCATGGGCCATAAGAATCTTGTGTGGCACGAGGATGTGGACTGCTGCACCATGTACCTCGTGCCTCAGGAAATCCACGGCAACATCAAGCATTTCGGCGCCGTTGCCATGTGTCAGCTGATGCGGCGCAATAATCTCATTTAAATCGGTAACGCATGATTGACATCCGGTCATATAGATATAAGCGTTGCGGACGGATTTTCGTCCACACCTCGGGTGGTTTTATCCTGAAGCTCTCACGTCCCCGCTGCCCCCGATGCGGCTCGAGGGATGTGGAGTAAGAAGCATGGGTGTGGCGAGCTCCCGCTCGCCACACCGGGCCTCAACGCCAGTCGTCCGATTAACTTCGGGATTAATCTCGATAAATCATGATTAATCTCGATAAATCAAGAAAAACCAATCTCCCTTTCTGCAACAGGAGCCCTACCTCCAGGCGCTTCCGAGCAATTTTTACAGCCGGCTCTGGGCCAGGGGAGTTTGGACGAAGGGACGGGAGGCGGCGCGAGGGTGGGGGAGGGTAAGTTCTGAGGTGGCGATGGTGACGCCGGGGATTTCGATGATGTCTATGTCCAGCTCGCGGTCGCGGTAAGTGCCGTCGGCGTTGCGGTGGGGCGTGGAGTTGAGGCTCCCTTCGATGGCCTGGAGTGCGTGGAGGATTTCCAAGGGGTCCCTATCCCGGCTCAGGCGCATTCCAAGGCCCACGTTTACATACTCATTCGCCGACTCGTAGCCCCACGCCGGGCTGCGGAAGGGCGGCGACACACGGTGTGCCACCGGGGCAAAGTGCTCCAAAATAAGGGCGACAGCGAGCCCGATGAGGGATTCGCTGTCGCCTATGTTGGAACCGAGGTTGAGGTAAACGTCCATCAGTCGATCGAAGTACGGGCCACCTCTTTCTCTTCGAAGCCTTCGATAAGGTCGCCTACCTGGATGTCGTTGTAGCCGGCGATTGAAATACCGCAATCGTAGCCCGAAACAACTTCCTTGACGTCGTCCTTGAAGCGCTTGAGGGAGCCGAGCTCGCCGGTGTAGCGCACGATACCGTCGCGGATGAGGCGCACCTTGCAGCCGCGCTTGATTTTGCCTTCGCGAACCATGGCGCCGGCAATGGTGCCTACCTTGCTCACGCGGAACGTTTCGAGCACTTCGGCCGTACCGGTAATCTCTTCCTTGATTTCAGGTGCGAGCATGCCGGCCATTGCGTCCTTAACCTCCTCAATGGCCTGATAGATAACCGAGTAGAGGCGAATCTGAACGCCGTCGCGCTCGGCGGCACGGCGTGCTGCCACGCTGGGACGCACCTGGAAGCCGATGATGATAGCGTCGGAGGCTGCGGCCAGAGTAACGTCGCTCTCGGAGATTTCGCCCACGGCCTTGTGGAGCACGTTGACCTGAATTTCCTCCGTGGAGAGCTTGATGAGGGAGTCGGAGAGGGCCTCGATGGAGCCGTCCACGTCGCCCTTGACGATGATGTTGAGCTCCTGGAAGTTGCCGATGGCGCGGCGTCGGCCGATGTCCTCGAGGGTGAGCATCTTGGTGGTGCGCAGGCCCTGTTCGCGGGCGAGTTGTTCGCGCTTGTTGGCGATTTCGCGCGCCTCATGCTCGTTCTCCATCACGTTGAAAGTGTCGCCGGCGGTCGGTGCGCCGTTGAGGCCCAGAATCAGGGCCGGAGTTGCGGGACCGGCGGATTCGATGCGCTGGTTACGCTCGTTGAACATCGCCTTGACCTTACCGAAGTGGTTTCCTGCCAGCACAACGTCGCCCACGTGGAGCGTACCATTCTGCACCAGCACGTTGGCCACATATCCGCGACCCTTGTCGAGGGTCGACTCGATGATGGTGCCCACGGCGCGGCGGTTGGGGTTGGCCTTGAGCTCGAGCAGTTCGGCCTCAAGGAGCACCTTCTCCATGAGTTCTTCCACGCCGATACCCTGCTTGGCGGAGATGTCCTGGCTCTGGTATTTACCACCCCATTCTTCCACGAGGTAGTTCATGGCGGCCAGCTCCTCCTTAATCTTCTCAGGGTTAGCGTGAGGCTTGTCTATCTTGTTGATTGCGAATACGATAGGCACGCCGGCGGCGGAAGCGTGGTTGATGGCTTCGACCGTCTGCGGCATCACGTTGTCGTCCGCAGCCACGATGATGATAACCAGGTCGGTGACCTTCGCACCGCGGGCACGCATGGCCGTGAAGGCTTCGTGGCCCGGGGTATCGAGGAAAGTGATGTGGCGGCCGTCGGGCAGCGTAACGCTGTAGGAGCCGATGTGCTGCGTGATGCCGCCGGCCTCGCCTGCAATTACGTTGGCCTTACGGATATAGTCCAGCAACGAGGTCTTGCCGTGGTCCACATGGCCCATGACGGTCACCACCGGCGGACGGCTCATCAGATCTTCTTCCGAATCCTCCTCCTGCGCAATGGCGTCGGCCACTTCGGCCGAAACATATTCGGTGGTGAAACCGAACTCGTCGGCCACGATATTGATGGTTTCGGCGTCCAGGCGCTGGTTGATGGACACCATCACGCCCAGGTTCATACACGTTGCGATGACATTGTTGACGGGCACATCCATCATGGCGGCCAGGTCGGAAGCGGTCACGAACTCGGTGATTTTGAGCACGCGGCTCTCGGCCATTTCAGCGCGGGCGGCCTCCTCGGCGCGTGTGGCGTTGGCTTCGCGCTTTTCCTTACGCCACTTGGCGCCCTTCTTGAGGCCCTTGTCCTTGGCGGTGAGGCGCGCCAGGGTTTCCTTAACCTGCTTCTGTACGTCCTCTTCGCTCACTTCTACGGGAGCGGGACGGTTGTTCTTGTTCTTGCCGCTCTTGGGGCCACGGTCGTTGCCTGAGCCGCGGTTGTCGCGGTTGCCCTTACCGCCGCCGTTGCCGCCGTTGTTTCCGCCGTTACCTCCGCGATGGTCGTTGCGCGAGGGCTCGGCGGCCTGCTTGCCGGCCTCCTTGATGTCGACCTTCTCCTTGCCGGTGATGCGGCGGCGCTTTTTGCGGTCGCCTTCGCCGGAGGCACCTTGGGCGCCGGGTGTACCCTTGCCGCCACGACGCTCGTCCTTACCTTTCTTCTTGGGGCGGGTGTTCTGGTTGAGGGCGTCGAGGTCGATTTTGCCTACGATGTTGAGCGATGGAGCGGGAGTGGTGCGACCGATGGTGAACACCTCTTCCTCCTTGGTCTCAGCTTTGGGTGCCTCGGCCTTGGGCGCATCTGCTTTGGGTGCTTCGGCTTTGGGAGTCTCAACCTTGGGAGCTTCAGCCTTTACGGGTTCAGCCTTGGGTTGCTCGGCCTTGGGAGTCTCAGCCTTAGGTTCGGATTTAACCTCGGGCTTCACATCGGGCTTGACCTCTGCCTTGGGAGCCTCCTGCACGGGAGTTTCCACCTTGGGTTCGGCCTTTACCTCGGGTTTCGCCTCAGCTTTGGGAGCCTCAGCCTTGGGCTCGGACTTCTGCTCAGCCTTGGGGGCTACGGCAGCCGGCTTGGGGTCCTCAGCCTTGGGGGCTGCGGGCTTGGGTGTGTCGGCTTTAGGGGTTTCGGGAGCGGGACTCTTCACCACCGGCATGCCGTTGGAGTCCAGCTCGAGTGTGCCCAGAATGCGGGGCTTCTGGGGGGTATGGGTAGGAGTTTCGGCCTTGGGGGCTTCTTCGGCGGGCTTGGAGGCTCGCGTTTCCTTGCGTTCGGTTGTGATTTGGGTGGAGCGGTGCTTGAGGTCCTTATCGCTCTTGAAGGCGGCCATGAGCATGTCAACCACCGGCTCCTCCAGGCGCGTGTTGGGATTATCCTCAACCGCTATGTTTTTTTTGCCAAGGAACTCAATGACCGTCGCAACCGAAACGTTGAGGTCCTTCGCTACTTTGGATATCTTTAATTTTGCCATATATGCATGCAGGGGTTATTGTTCGGGTTCGTCCTCGTATTCACGCTTGAGGATAGCGATAACGTCGTCGATGGTGTTCTCCTCGAGGTCGGATTTGTCGATGAGCACCTGACGGGGGGTGTGGAGGACGCTCTGGGCCGTCACGCAGCCGATATTCTTGAGGGTGTCGATGACCCAACCTTCGATTTCGTCGCGGAAATCGTCCAGGTAGATATCGTCTTCGTAGATCATCTCGGTGTCGCGGTAGACGTCGATTTCATAGCCGGTGAGCTTGGTGGCCAGCTGGATGTTGTGGCCGTTCTTGCCGATGGCCAGCGACACTTCTTCGGGTGCGAGGAACACCTCGGCCTTTTTGTTCTCCTCGTCCAGGCGGATAGAGGAAATCTTGGCGGGCGAGAGGGCGCGCTGGATGAACAGGGTGGGATTGGAAGTGAAGTGAATCACGTCGATTTTCTCGTTGCGGAGTTCGCGCACGATGCCGTTGATTCGCGAGCCCTTCACGCCCACGCAGGCGCCTACGGGGTCGATGCGGTCGTCGTAGCTCTCAACGG
>CAYNHP010000064.1:0-12214 GCA_964397235.1 uncultured Bacteroides sp.
TAGACATGATGCATCTGGTATTATGATTATCGGGATTCGGTGTGATTAATCTTGATTGGATTCCGGTGGATTGTGTGTTCAAATTTGCGCGGGGTGCCGGGTTTTGTCGGGGGGATTTGTTAACTTTGCGGGAAAATTGTGAGATATGAAAATACTTCATCTTTCTGATACGCATGGGGCGCATCACCGGCTCGGGGAAGTGCCGGAGGCAGACATTGTGGTTCACTCGGGCGACTTCTGTATGGTCGGAGAGGAACGCGAGGCTTTGGATTTCATCAACTGGTTTTGCGACCTTCCACACCGCCACAAGATATTTATCTGCGGCAATCATGACGCTTGCATGTATGGGGCCAATATCGACGGGCTCGACAGCAATGTTCACTACCTGTGCAACTCGGGCGTTGAGATAGACGGGCTGAAGTTTTACGGTGTGCCGTTGTTCATGGAAGACAGTATGAGCAACCGGCATGCGCGCAATTTCGCTGCAATTCCCGAGGATACGGATATTCTGATAACGCATACACCGGCCTATGGTATTATGGACCTTGACGACAGCATCAGCGGCAAATTGATACATTATGGTTGCCACGAGCTTCTGGAGGCGGTGCGGAAGGTTCGTCCCCGCGCACATCTTTTTGGCCACATCCACAGCCAGCATGGCGTGACGACTCAGGATGGCATCATCTTTTCCAACGGGGCAATAATGAACGACGATTATACCGAACTCAATACACCTATTAATATAGAGGTCTAAGACAGGAAATATTAAAGGAGGCGCCCGGGCCGGGTGCCTCCTTCAATATGAGTGGAATGCAAATTAGAGGTTGCGGGGGTCGGGTTCGTCCTCGACGGGGATGTCTTTGTTGACGTTCTTGCAGCCAACGACGCCGTAGTAGAGCAGGTAGGCGAGCATGATAACTACGAGCCAGTAGGATGCCATGTAGCCAGCGCTCATTGCGATGGATTCCTGAATCCAGGGCATGATACCACCACCGACAACCATCATCATGAAGATGCCTGAAGCCTGAGCGGTGTATTTGCCGAGACCTTCAACGGCGAGGTTGAAGATGCCGCCCCACATGATGGAGGTGCACAGGCCGCAGAGCACCAGGAACATAGCCTTGGCGGGAACCTGTGCGGTAGTGAAGCCGTCCTCAGCGGAGTAAGCGGGCATGGACACGCGGATTTCGGGGTTGATGGCGATAGCTGCGATGATGAGGCAGATGGCGCAGGTAGAAACTACGATGAGCTGGATGCGGCTGGAGACCTTGCCGGAGATTACCGAAGATACCAGACGACCAACCACCATGAGGAGCCAGTAGATTGCTGCTACGCCACCGGCAACTGCCGTAGCGTTGGTGGTGATGCCGGAAGCGGCGGAGTCGCTGAGATAGAAAATGAGGACGCCGGGGATGCCGACTTCGATACCGACATAGAAGAAGATACCGATTGCACCGAGGATGAAGTGGCGGAAGTTCCACGCGCTGTGAGCGTTAGCCACAGCTACAGCATCAGCGGCGTGCTTGTGGGGTTCGGGAATCTTAACGGCAGCGATTACGATGAATGCGAATACGAACACGCCCATTGCGATGTAGAGCAGGGGGTCGATGTCGCTGATGGTTGTCTGGGATGTAACCTGGCCGATGAGCATACCCACGAAGAGCGGGGTGAGAGTGCCTGCGAGGGAGTTGAATGTGCCGCCGGCCTGTACGAGCTGGTTACCGGTGTTACCACCGCCACCGAGGAGGTTGAGCATGGGGTTTACAACCGTGTTGAGCATACAAACGCAGAAGCCGCAGATGAATGCGCCAAGGAGGTAGATGAGGAAGTTCAGGTGCACATCGGCGCCGCTAACCTGGAACACGCCCACGCCTGCGCCAACCACGCCCGAAAGCCACTGGAAGATGATGCCGACCAGACCTACGACCATAGCCACGAGGATAGTCTTTTTGTAGCCGGCCTTTTCGAGCATACGACCGGCGGGGATGCCCATAAAGAGGTAAGCGAGGAAGTTCATCAGGTTGCCCAGCATGCCGGACCATTCGTAGTTACCCTTCCAGATGGTGCCTAGAGGAGCAGCCAGGTTGGTAACGAAAGAGATCATTGCGAAAAGGAAGAACATGGCAATAATTGCCACGATGTTACCTTTTCCTGCGGCGGGTGCCGCAACTGTTTTGCTCATTGATTTTAGGGTTTAAGGTTATTAGGATATAAATTTAATCGTACACAAGGGCCTTGGGAGCCCAATTATGTGCAAATATACAAAAACTTTTTCACCCGAGGCCAATTTGCCGGATTTTTTTGCAAAAACCGTGGGCGGGGACTTGAGAGCTGCTTGATTTATCGGGATTTATCAAGATTTATCGAGATTAATCTCGATGTAAAAGGGCGACGCGGAGGCCCGGGGGTATTCTATGAGTCTTTGGTCGGGGTTGGGGCACGTGGAGGTGGGCAACCACGGGGATTTCTGGGTTGGGCTTGGGATTATTCGCCGATCATTTTGAGGAAATCGTCCTCGGAGATGATGGGGATTCCGAGTTTTTGGGCTTTTTCGAGTTTGGCGGGACCCATGTTTTCGCCGGCCAGGACGTAGTCGGTTTTCTTGGAAATGGAACCTACGTTCTTGCCGCCGTGCTGCTCTATCATCTCTTTGTAAGCATCGCGGGAGTGGTGGGCAAAGACGCCGCTGATGATTATGCTCTTTCCGGCCAGGCGGTCGGATTTGGGTTCGGCAGCCACTTCGGGGGCGACTTCCATCTGGACGCCGGCCTGACGGAGGCGTTCAACCATGACCCGATTTCGCTCGTCGGCAAAGAATTCGACGATGGTCTGCGCAATGCGGGGGCCAACGTCCTCGATGGCCTCAAGTTCGGGGGCGCTCATTGCCATCAGTCGGTCCATGCTGCGGGCACTACGGGCGACCTTCTTTGCCGTTGTTTCGCCAACGAAGGGAATCGACAGGGCATAGACCACGCGTTCGAAGGGCACCCTCTTGCTTGCTTCGATGCCGTCGATGATACGCATGGCGCTTTTTTCGCCGAAGCCTTCGATGGTCATGAGCTGCCCGGGGGTGAGGGTGTAGAGGTCGGCGGGAGTGGTAACGAACTCGCGGACCACCAGAGCCTCGGCTGTCTCCTCGCCGATGCCGTCGATGTTCATCATGCGGCGGCCGACGAAGTGCTCGATGCGACCGACAATCTGCGGCAGGCAACCGTACTTATTGGGGCATATCCAGGCGGCCTCACCTTCGACACGCTCAAGGCGAGTGCCGCATGCGGGACAGTGCGCCACGAAGCGCACCGGCTCGGCTCCCGGCTCGCGGGCGTCGGTGTCGACGCCGGTGATTTTCGGGATTATTTCGCCGCCCTTTTCTACGTAGAGCATGTCGTGCTCGTGAATGCCCAGAGCGTTCATGATGTCCTCATTATGAAGCGAGGCGCGCTTGACGATGGTTCCGGAGAGGAGTACGGGTTCGAGATTGGCCACGGGGGTGATGATACCCATGCGGCCGACGTCGAACGAGACGAAGCGCAGACGCGTCAGGGCGCGTTCGGCCGGGAACTTATATGCCACGGCCCAGCGCGGCGACTTGGCGGTGAAGCCCAGGTTGAGCTGCTGGCGCAGGGAGTTGACCTTGAACACGAGGCCGTCGGTAGCCACCGGCAATTCGCGACGCGCTGTGTCCCAATGGTTTATGAAATGGTCCACCTCCTCGAGGGAGTACAGACGCGTCATGACCTCCGACACCTTGAAGCCCCAGCTCTTGACGGCCATCATGTTGTCGTAGTGGTTATCGAAGGGCAGGTTCTCGCCAAGGAGATAATAGAAATAAGCGTCGAGCCCACGGCGCCCTACTTCGGCAGGGTTGAGCAACTTGAGCGTACCGGCAGCTGCATTCCGCGGGTTTGCGAACAGGGGCTCACCGGCGGCCTCACGTTCGGCGTTGAGGCGGTCGAAGGCAGCCCACGGAAGCACGATTTCGCCACGAATCTCAAAGAAATCGGGATACCCCTCGCCTACGAGCTGCAGGGGAATAGAGCGGATGGTGCGTACGTTGTCCGTCACGACGTCGCCATGCTCGCCGTCGCCGCGTGTCACAGCGCGAACGAGCCGACCATGCTCGTAGATGAGCGAGATGCCTGTGCCGTCGAATTTCATTTCGCCGACAACGGTCACCTCCTGGCCGTGCAGGGCCTCGTCCATGCGCCGATACCAAGCGTCGACATCGTCGATTGAGTAGGTGTTGGCCAGCGAGAGCATCGGATAGATGTGGGACACCTGCTCGAAGCCGGTGTTGAGGTCCGAGCCCACACGACGGGTCGGCGAGTTGGGGTCGTCGGCTTCGGGGTGACGCTTCTCGAGGTCCTCCAGTTCGTGCATCATCATGTCGAAATCGCGGTCCGATATTTCAGGATCGTTCAGCACATAGTAGCGGTGGTTATGATGGTGGAGCGTCGTGCGCAGCTCTTCGATTCTTTTCAATTCGTCGTTCATAATATAATAAGGTGTATTTTACGATATAACGGCCATTGCGCGCCATATGTTCCCCCGGGTCTATTTTACTCTGTCCGGGTTTCGGGCGATGAAGTCCTTCCAGGAGCTTGCCCCGGTGGCTTTCAGCGGTTTGCCGGACTCATAGAAGTGGCAGAGGGCGGCTGCGAGGGCGTCGGTGGCGTCGAGGCGTTCGTTTAGCTGGTCGGCGGGGATGTTGAGGATCCGGCGCAACATCTCCGAGACCTGCTCTTTGGAGGCGGCGCCGCTGCCGGTGATGGCCTGTTTGATTTTACGGGGTTCGTACTCGGTGATGGGCACCTGCCGGCTCAGGGCTGCGGCCATGGCCACTCCCTGGGCACGGCCCAGCTTGAGCATCGACTGCACATTCTTGCCGAAGAATGGCGCCTCGATAGCCATCTCGTCGGGCAAAAACTCGTCCACAAGCATGGACACACGCTCGTAGATACGCGCCAGGCGGATGTAGTGGTCGCCCATCTTGTGGAGGTCTATCACGCCCATTGCGAGCATCCGGGGATTCTTGCCGTAGACAGCGAGGATTCCGTAGCCCATAAAGTTTGTGCCCGGGTCGATACCGATGATAATACGGTCGGCGGTCTTTATCGGTTGGGGAACGTTCATGAGCGTTTGCTGTCGTGAATAACGTCCAGGCGTGTGCCGAAGCACACCACGCGGTTGCCCCACTTGCGCATAAGCATCTCCAGCACGGCCGGCGCGGTGTTGTCGCTGAATTCGGCGAAAATTTTCTCCGAGGGGGCACGCATCTGCAGGGCGAGGCTTACAGTGCCGGGGTCGGCCTGGGGGTCGTGGGGCTGGATGCGCGAGAGGATGAAGCTGTGGAACCCGTCGTTTTCAGCCGCGGGGATGAGTGTGTCGCGTATGAAGTCGGTGAGCTCCGGCACTATGGGTGCCTCGGCTCCGAAGGTAAGGTTAAAAATTATCATTGGAGAGCGGATGGGTTTTTGATTTTACGTTTAAGCCCGCGGATGGCGAACCGGAAATGGCGTCCGAGAGTAGGCCAGAATCCGTAGTATTTGCACATGATTGCAAAGCGCTCGCGCAGTGATGCCCGGAGGTTGCGCGTGGTCATGCCCTCGGCCAGGTAGTCGATAGTGACGCGGTCGCCAAGTCCGACGGTGTGGCGCGCATGCTGCAGGCATTTGATGCACCACTCGTAGTCGGCGGAAAAGCGGTAGCGCGGGTTGAACCCTGGGGTTATGCGCCGCAGGGCTACGAAGGCTTGATGACAAACCACCATTCCCTCGGCAAATGACTGCAAATCAAGATGATCGGGCGCCGTCAGATGCCGGGGACCGACATATTTCCCCTTGTCATCGACAAGGTTGGTCTGCCCGTAGACCACGGCAGGATAGTCGCCGGCGGCGATGGCGCGGGCATAGTCGGCCAGCACGTCGGCGTCGTGAAAAGCGTCGCCGGCGTTGAGGAAAATGACGTACTTGCCGGAGGCGAAACTCAAGCCCTTGTTCATGGCGTCGTACAGGCCCGCGTCGTGCTCGCTGGTCATCCGTCGAGCTCCGTTGGGGAGCGACTGAACCAGCGCCTGAGTGCCGTCGGTCGAAGCGCCGTCGATAATCAGGTGCTCGTAGTCGGTAAAAGTCTGGGCATCGACGCTTTTAAGCGTTCTCCCGATAGTGTCGGCGGCATTGTAGCACACCGTGATGATTGAGAAAAGTGGTTCGGCCATTAAGGTCAGCTCTGCGCCGGGTGAGCGCGTTCGGTTAGTATCTTGAGTTTATAGGGCACCTGCTCCGTACCGGCTTTCACGCGCAGGGTTGCGCCGAAGCGTTTGGCGGGAGCGGTGAGTTGTTCGGCAAAGTTCTCCACGGCCGCGGCGGCGATGATTTCCCAGGCGAAGGTCTCTTTCATGTCGATGTCCTGGATTCGGCGCGGGGTGCTGTGGAGGTGAGCGGTGTCCACCTGGCTCAGTCGGACTGCGCGGCACCAGAGCGTATCGCCGCCGTCGGTTGCCACACACAGCAGCGCATCGTCCTTTGCGGCAAGGCAAGCGAACATGAGCCTGTAGGTGTCGTTGATGGGCAGCACTTCGTTTTCGCCACGGTGCATCACCTCACTGATGGGGACCTTCATGCACCGCTGGTCGCTGAAGCCCAGCACCAGGAATCCGTCGCTGAGGGAGTGAGGCACGGCCAGAGCGAGCAATGTGTCGGGGTCATTTTCAATCCAGAGGTCGGTTTTGGAGAAGGTCAGCCGGTTGCCCTTGGTGATATATATGTAACCCTCGGGTTCCTCGAAGTTCTCCTCATAGTCGTGCAGGGGGGTATGGCGCCAAGCGGATGTGGGCAGTTTTCCGCCCTCGGACTCGGCGGCCGGTGTTTCGACCACCACCGGAGCAGGCGCGGCCGTCTGGACCTTTACCTCTTCCACCTTTTCCTCCTCGGGATCTTTCTGAGCTGTCATCAGCAGGCGTTCGCGTTCCAAAGCCCTGGCATGCTCGCGCTCCTCCTTGAGTTCCTGACGCTCCGAGAGGAACACCTCGCGCTGACGGCCATAGTACTCGCGGGTGGACTGGCCGCTCTGGCGCACGAAGAGGCGGTCGTTGATAAAGACGGGGTCGTAGGACTCCTGAATCTGAATCACGATTACGCCCTTTTCGGCCTCGGGGTCGACAGAAATGTCGATTTTGCGGGCGGCGGCAGCGTCGAAATAGTAGTTCACCAGGTTTTCGAGGAACACGCAGAGATTGTCCATGGTGGTGATTGTGGTCCTATGCATACCGGCCACTGACACCGGATGGCGCTCATAGTACTTCATGTCGTCGCGCATGCCGACTTCGAAGCCGTCGTTGTTCACGCCGAGGTAGAGCACGCCACCGGAAGCGTTGAGCATACCGGCGATGCGGCTCATGATGTGGAACTGCTGGCGTTCGGGGTCCTCGCGCATCTTCTCGCCGGGGGTAACGGCGGGGTAAACCAGGGACGTCTTGAACTCGAGGTACTTGGACTCGGAGCCGTAATATTTTGCCGTACGGCTCTCGCTGTTGACGTTGAGTTTTTCTTTGATTTTCTCGCGTATGTCGGTGGAAATTGCGTTTTCGCCCTCGCTGTAGTCGTCGTTGATCATGTTGTAGCTCATCACCAGGCGGGCTATGACGCCTTCGAGCTCGGAGACGGGGTTCTTCACCGTTTCGTAGAGCTGGGCGTTTTTCTCAGTATTTCCGAGCCACGATACCATCTCCAGGCGGTGGAAGAGCATGTTGAGCAGGGGTTCGCCTTCGGCGCGCGAACGCAGTACTTCGAGCTTCTCGGGGTCGATGCGGCTGTTGGTTGCGTAGTACTGGTGCAACGGCAGGAGGGAGGCGTGGGTGAGCAGGAGCTGGGCCAGGCGCTCGTCGGCTATGGTCTTTGCCAGCAGGCGGGCATATCGCAGATAGTCGTAGGCCTTGGTGAGGTCGCTTTCAGTCACGGCCTTGAAGCGGAGGATTTCGATGAGTTCGCGCAGGTCCTCGGGGGCGAGCACCTCGTCGAGGTCGCGCGTGTCGAGCGACTCGTCCTCGCTGTCGGAGTTGGACACACCGATGGCGTGCATCAGGTGGACGAAGGCCTCGTTTTTGCCGAAAGAGTCGGTGGGCTGGCCGTCGGCCACCACATATCCGCGGACGTTGCCGTAGGGGCCGGTCTGGGTCAGGCGCACGCGGACAATGTCGCCGGGGCTGTAGGAGTGCTGCTCCAGGTCGCGCTCGATGAACAGGCCGATACCTATGCTGCTGATGGCACTGTAGTCGCGGGCGTTGATGCCGGTGATGACGGCCACATATTCGTCCACGCAGTTGAGTTCCTCATCGATGTATTTGTTCACTTCGTCCTTGAGGGAGAACTGCAGGGTTCCGTCCTCATTTTCGCCGACGACCTTCGCGTAAAAACCGAGTTTGGATCCGTGGCGGTCGTGGAACGCGCGGTCGGATGGCTGCGCGAGCTGGTAGCCTACAATTTCCTCACGGGGCAGCAGGCCATAGGCTTCCTCATAATCCACATCCTGAATTCGGCACACGAACACGGGCGAGCCGGAGTAATAGTCCTCGGTACGCTCCACCACGATGTAAACATCGTCGTCGATTTTGGCTTGTGCCGGGGCTTTGGATGCATCTTCCTGAGTGCGCACGGGCGTGGTCGGGAAGAGGGTCCCCTCAATGTCGGCCCACCAGCGTTCATGGTCGCTGAGGCGGCGTATGGCAGCGCCCGATAGGCCACGGATGCCCGTGAGGTGCAACTGGGGGCTGAGCCAGGGCATGAGGCCGTTGGCGATGACGCGGTCGGTGACCTGGCGCGAGTCGGTGCGGCTTATCAGGATGCCCTCGGAAGATATTTCGACGTCGATGGTGCCGTTGGAGAACTTATGCACGCTGGTCACCTTGTCCATGAAGCGCTCGGTGTCCAGAACTGTGGCGGCGGTCATCATCATCATGGGCTCGCGCAACTGCTCGTAGCTCAGGCGCGAGTTGGTGTCGGCGCCCATCAGGGCCAGGAACGACTTGGACAGCAACTCTTCGCTCTTGAGCGGACGCAGAAGCGAGATGTAGCGGTAGAAGAGCGACTGCATGCGGCGGGCGTCGGCCTTTTCGTCGGATAATATAAGGTGCAGGGCAATGGCGATGATGATGGTTTCGAGGTGCGACTTCTGCTCGCGTGTTTCAGCGATGGGCAGGGCGTCGATGCTGCGGCGGGCCTGGCGCACATACATCTCGAACTGCTCCACGAAGGCGCTGCGGAAGGGTTCGCGGTTCCAGTTGTCGAGGTCGCGGCTGAAGATGCTCTCGAAGATACGGCTCAGGTAGCTGCCCACCTTCTCGGGGTATAGGCGGAAGATGAGCATCAGGATTGAGAACTGGCGCGCCGGGTGGTAGAGATAACCGCTGCGGGTGAGTTTTTCAAAAAGTCTTTCCACAAACTCGTCCTGCTCTCCGCGCTGAATTATGCGCAGGGTGGTGTCGAAGGGCTTTAGGTTCTCGACGTACTCCGTCAGCTGTTGCTGTAGCGTACGGCGCTGCTCGCCGGGAACGGCATTGAGAAAACTCGAGCCCTCAAGGAGGTACAGCAGGATGTTGCGGAAAACCTGGATCAACTGGCGCACAATCCGGCTTTTTCGCTGCAGGGTTGCGACTTTTAGCCACTCGGGCATGTTGGTGATAATGGTACGCGCGCCTGTGAGCACCCACTGCGGGTTCTTGGCGCGGTACTCGCTGCGCACGGCTTCCATCTGGGGCAAGGTCTCGAAGTTGCGCATTAAAAAATGCTGCACGCGCCTGGGCACATGGACCTCGTCCATAAGCTCCTTCAGCGAGCGGAAAGGCATCTTGCGTCCCTCGTCGACGCGCTCGAGCTGGAAATAGCGCGAGGTCAGGCGTGTAAACTTGCAAAGCACGTTCTGCCCCTTGGCCAGCAGGCCGTCGGGCTGCTTGAGGCGGTAAAAGATGCCGTAGCGGTCGCGCACGAGGTAAGGTTCCTCGGTGGGTTCGGCCGGGGCATAAATCACCACGGCCTCAAAGGGCTCGCCCTTGGCGTATGCGCGTTCGTAAAGTTCGTACACATACTGGCTCACCACGTGGGTCAGCAAGGGCATGCCTGCCTCGTCGAAGCCTTTTACACGGCATGTCAGCACGGTCGGCGTCTTGCGCCCTACCTCTTTTTGGAAATCAAGCTTCGGCAAATAACTCTTGCCCAAACTCCCGTCGGGGCCTTCCACCTGAAGCACAAAACTCTCCGGAACGCTTTCCTCCGACGGCAGCACTAAAAAATCATAATTTTGGTCTACCTGATAACGCATAGAATTTGGTTTTAGGGTTCAAAAAAGGGAGCTTCTCCCAATAATTCCACAAAGATAACATTTTATTTGCATAATTGAAAAAAACTCCCTAAATTTGCACTCCGAAAAAATGTAGAAATAACAAGAAAAACAGCATACCGCAATGAAACGTACATTCCAACCCTCTAACCGCAAAAGAGTTAACAAGCACGGTTTCCGCGAAAGAATGGCAACCGCTGATGGTCGCAAGGTGCTCGCACGTCGTCGTGCCAAAGGCCGCGCATCCCTCACCGTGTCCGACCACATCGCCGGAAAGTAAGCCGCGTCATCAAAAAATCATAGCAGGAGTTGGCTATTTTTTTAGTCCGCTCCTGCTATTTTTGTCGGAACTTTAACCCGGCCCCAAGCGTTTTATAGTCAAACTAACATCGACTGTAAAATGAAAAATTCTCTCCGCTCCGACAAAATGAAAGCCCTCGCCTACCATCGCTACCCCGATGCAGGCAAGATGGAAACCGTTCCTACAAAACCTTTCTCCACCCCCGAGGATTTATCCCTGGCCTACTCCCCCGGCGTGGCCTTCCCATGCCTGGAGATAAAAGAGCGGCCGGACGACTCATATATTTATACTAACCGCGGCAACCTCGTGGCCGTGGTATCCAACGGCACCGCAGTGCTTGGCCTGGGCAACATCGGCGCACAGGCCTCCAAACCCGTAATGGAAGGTAAGGCGCTGCTGTTCAAGATTTTCGCCGGCATCGATGCCTACGATATTGAACTCGACGAGTCCGACCCGCAGATGGTCATCAGGATTGTCAAGGCCCTCTCGGCCGGCGTCGGCGGCATCAACCTTGAGGATATCAAGGCGCCCGACTGCTTTGAAATCGAACAGGGCCTCGTGGGGCAGTGCGGCATTCCCGTCATGCACGACGACCAGCACGGCACGGCCGTCATCGTCGCCGCCGCAATGATCAACGCCCTGCTAATTCAGGACAAGAAAATCGAGGATATACGCCTGGTAGTCAACGGCGCCGGGGCTGCGGCAATCGCCTGCACCAACCTGCTGGTTTCGATGGGCCTCAAGCGCGAAAATATCGTGATGTGCGACAGCAAGGGCGTTCTTTCCACCGCCCGCAAGGACCTCAACCCGCAGAAAGCCGCTTATGCCATTGACCGCACCGACCTCGTGACCCTTGCCGACGCCATGCGCGGGGCCGACGCCTTCCTCGGGCTCTCCGTGGCCGACGTCGTAACGCCTGAAATGGTGGCGTCGATGGCCGAGCGCCCCATCGTCTTCGCCCTCGCCAACCCCAACCCCGAAATTGCCCGCGACAAAGCACTCGCCGTCCGCGAGGACCTCGTTTACGCAACCGGTCGCTCGGACTATCCTAACCAGATTAACAATGTGCTCGGGTTCCCGTACATTTTCCGCGGCGCGCTCGACTGCCGCGCATCGGTTATCAACGAGGATATGAAAATCGCTGCCGCCAAAGCCATCGCAGCTCTGGCGCGCGAAAAAGTACCTGCCGACATCAAGGAACTCTACAACGAGCCGGACATGACCTTCGGGCGCGACTATATTCTGCCCAAGCCTTTCGACCGCCGACTGCTCACCTTCGTTCCGGCTGCCGTGGTTGAAGCCGCTCAGGCCTCCGGCGTGGCCCGCAAACCCATCGCCGACCTGCGCCGGTACAGCAACCGCCTCCGCCGCTACGTGGCCGATACGGACGAGGCCCTCAAGGCCTTCATCGCCTCCGGCGCCGCCATTTAAGCCCCTCTCCTACCCCATCCAAGCCCTCAGCTCCCCTCGAGCCGAGGGCTTCGTCACTTTGCACAAGGCTCCGTATAACGTCGGCTGGACGACTTTTAGGACGCACCGAACGTGCAATGCGGTTCAAATAAGATTCAAATGGGATAAAAA
>CAYNHP010000065.1:0-4235 GCA_964397235.1 uncultured Bacteroides sp.
TAATCTCTTAATCCCTAATCTCTAATCTCTTAATCCCTAATCTACTTATTACCGTACTTTCTCGGCCAGACGGGCAGCGTGGTCGTTGGCGGCGGCCACCAGCGAGGCCATCTTGGCCTTGTCTTCAGGGTCGAGGCACATCATCGAACCGCTGTACACATATCCGCCCCACTTCATGCCCGTCATGTTGGCCATGGCCACGAACGGGGGCATGAGCGAGTCGATTGAGAAGTACTGGTATCCCTCAGGACTATAGGCTGCAGCCGGCGCCCCGGACGTAAAGCTCAGAATCAGCTTCTTGCCCTGGAGTTGCTTGCCGTGTGAGCCGTAAGCGAAGCCGTGGGTGAACACCTGCTCCACATAGCGGTGCATCAGTGAGGGGGAGCTGTACCACCAGATGGGGAATTCCATAACCACCACGTCGGCTCCGAGGATTCGCTGCTGCTCACGCTCAACGTCGATGTTGAATTCGGGGTACAAGTCGCCCAGCGACACAATTTCCGCCTCCGGAACCAGCTCATGGAAGTGGTCGAGGATTGCACGGTTTGCTACTGAAATTTTATAATCGGGATGTCCTGCAAGGACCAGAATTTTGCTCATAATAAAAAGTGTTATACATGTGTTTGAAATACACATATATAACACTCAGACTGATGTAAAGTTCAATTTCAGCGCTTCTCGGCCTTGGCGGCGATGAGGTTTGCCATGACCACGGCGCGACTTATGTGGTCGCAGATATGGTCCTCGCCTAAGAGGCGGTCGATGCCCGCACGCATAAGCGACTCGCGCACATTGGGCTTTACGCCCGACAGCACCACGTGGATGCCCTCGCTCTGCGACGATTGGATGAGGATTTCGAGGTTGTGAAGTCCGGTAGCATCGATGAAGCTAACCTTGCGCATGCGGATGATACGCACCACCGGCTTATCGCCTATAGTGCTGCGCATAAGCTCGTCGAACTTCGTGGCCACGCCGAAGAAGAACGGGCCGTCGATTTCGTACACACTCACTCCCTTGGCCACATCCAGCACCTCGTGCCGGCTCAGGTCGGTACCCTCGGCCACATCCAGCTGCTCGGAGTAAACCTTGATTTCGGTATTCTCCGTAGCACGGCGCACAAACACAACCACTGCCAGCAGCAGGCCCAGCTCGATGGCTATGGTGAGGTCGAAGATAACCGTCAGCAGGAAGGTTACGACAAGCACCGAGATGTCGCCCTTGGGCGCATGAAAAATGCCGACGATGGTGCGCCAGCCGCTCATGTTGTAAGCAACCACCATAAGAACGGCTGCCAGGCACGCCAGGGGCACATAGTTGATCAGCGGCATGGCAAACAGGAAGATAATCAACAGCACCAGCGAGTGTACGATGCCTGCAACAGGCGTGCGCCCGCCGTTGGTGATATTGGTCATGGTGCGGGCAATGGCGCCGGTGACGGGTATACCTCCGAAGAAAGGCACAACCACGTTGGCAATACCCTGGCCGATGAGCTCAGTATTGGAGTTGGTGCGCGAACCTGTAACACCGTCCGACACCGTCGCCGACAGCAACGACTCTATCGCACCCAGAACGGCGATGGTGAACGCCGCCGGTAGCAACTGGTTGATTGTAGCCATGTTGAGCTCAAAACCGCGGGGAGCCGGAAGGTCGGTGGCCATTGATCCGAAGCGGTCGCCGATGGTCTCAACGTTATACCAGCCGAACACCTGCCCCATGAAGTAGCTTCCGGCCGTCACCAGCACGATGGCTATCAACGCCCCGGGCAGCTTCTTGGAAATACGCGGGGTCAGGATAATTATCGCCAGCGATACCAACGCCGTTACCAGCGCCGGAAGCGACGTCTGCCCGAAGTTACGGAAGTAGAGCCCCCACTTGGGCAGGAACTGGCCGGGGATGTCGCGCAGACCCATACCGAAAAAGTCGTTGATCTGCGTCGAAAAAATGGTCAGGGCAATACCGGCCGTGAAACCCACCACAATCGGGTAGGGGATGAACTTGATGATGGTTCCCAGGCGGAACACACCCATCAGCACCAGTATCAGACCGGCCATGAACGTGGCTATGGCCAGCCCGTGGAGGCCGTACTGCGCAATGATGTTGTAAACGATTACGATGAATGCGCCCGTTGGTCCGCCGATCTGAACCGAGCAACCTCCGAAAAACGACACAAGGAAGCCGCCGATGATAGCTGTAAGAAGACCGATTGTGGGACTCACTCCCGATGCGATGCCGAACGCAATTGCGAGCGGCAATGCCACGATGCCGACTACGATGCCGGCTATGACGTCGGCCTTAAAGCGCTCGGGCGTGTAATGACGTAGTGCCTCGAAAAGCTTGGGGTGGAAATCCACCGCCGACAGAGGCTTGTCGAACATAGACATAATGTGATTTTTTTACCTTAGACGTTGCAAAGGTACTCATTTTTCTCCAATCTACCCAATTATCCCCCCGATAATTGTTAGCTTCCACGCTCAATTGTGCGCCTAACCCACACATACACAGCGCAAAGGCATGCAATCAACCCGGCCAGCCTCACCCATGCCGTCCCCGGTCGGGGCAACGCGGCGAAGCCTAAGGTTATGGCCAACTGCAGCCCTGCATAGAGCATCGACACCAGGCGCGGCGCCATCCCGCACTCGTTCACCAGCAGCTGGTACAGATGGCTGCGGTGAGCAATGCGTACATTCTCGCCCCGTAAGAGCCTGACCAGCAATGTCATGGCTGTATCAACTCCATAGACGGCCACCATGACGAGCATCATCGGAGCCATCTTATAGTTCGTGGCCCCTGTCAGCGTGGTATAGTTCAACATCGCCGCGGCTATTATCAGCCCTAAGGTCACAGCCCCGACATCGCCGGCAAAGCACAGCGGTTTCCGGCGGAAATTGAAAAACGAAAACACTACAATGGCCGTCAGCACGGCCGGAAGCACCAATGCCGGGGCCATCCATGGCAGTGCGGGAATCATCACCACCGGTACCATCAGCGGCACAACCACAGCGGCAGAGTAGCAGCTCGTCATGCCGTTGATGCCATCCATAAAGTTGAACGCATTCATCATCAGCACGCCGAAAACTATCGCGCCCACCCATGTCCACGGGTCGCTGAAGCCAAAAAACTTGCAAACCATGGCCATAGCCACCACCTGGACCACCAGGCGCAGGCGGTCCGACAGCGGCCGGATGTCGTCCGCCCAGCTTACAAGACCAATAAGGCTCACCGCACCGATGAACCACGAAAACGAACCGCAGCAAGCCGCCCATAGCCACACGCTCAGCATAAAAATAAAGCCACCCCCGCGGACTACATTCTCCTCGGTGTGGCTGCTGCGCAGTGTCCGCGCCTCAATGAGGCCGAAGCGGCGCCCAAGGGCTATATAGCCAAACTCCGCCCCTATAAGTATCAGCGGCAGAGTCAGATAGGCTATGCGTGCGGCCGTCATTCAGCGCGTAAGGATAAGCGACTTCTCCTTGGCGATGCGCCGCAGGTTCATGATGGCGTAGCGCATGCGACCCAGGGCCGTGTTGATGCTCACGCCGGTGCGCTCTGCAATTTCTTTGAACGAAAGATTCTCGTAGAAGCGCATGCGGAGCACCTCCTGCTGCAGTTCGGGCAGGTAGTCAATCAGTCGGCGGACATCCTCCTCGATTTGCATGTCGATCAGGGTATCCTCAATGGTGTCGTCGGAGAGTTCCCGACGGTTGAATACATCGTAGGGAGCAGAGTCGGCGTTGGTGGTATTTTCACTTTTTTCCGAACGGAAGCTGTCGATAACCAGGTTGCGGGCTATGCGGAAGAGCCATGCGCCGAATTTGCCCATGTCGTTATAACGACCCTGCTTGATGGTCGTGATAGCCTTCACAAAGGTTTCCTGGAAAATGTCATCTGCTGCGTCCGAATCGTGGACGTACTGGAGTATATATGTGTAAAGTCGCTGCTTGTGGCGGGTCAGAAGTACATCAAATGCCTTGTTGTCGCCGGCGGCGTAAGCCGTAACCAACTGCTCGTCGGTAAGCTTCTGGATATTTTGCATTTCTATCGTTGTTTAGTGAAGTAGAAATGTTCTATAGGCAGTATGTGTTTTGTTTGTTGGTTAATAATAGGAATTTCAATATGCGCTCATCGCACGTGAATACAAAATTACAAAAATCCTCCCGAATTTCCAAATAACCCCATCTTCATTTCACAATCTTTAACACCGATAACACAATAATTATGGAGGTGGCGAGCTCCCG
>CAYNHP010000065.1:4335-8996 GCA_964397235.1 uncultured Bacteroides sp.
ATTATGAATTATGAATTATGAATTAAAAAAATTTCCCCTCCTTTACAATAAACCCCACGGGCGTCGCGTTTTATAGCTGAAAGCCGTCTAAACCCGTTTGCCTATGAAGAATTCTTCTACTCTGAAGTCGGCTTCAGTGGTGCGTACCTCTCCACGCCCAAGCACCCTGGCCCGTATCCGCCAGTTTGCCCGCGCAACAGCAGTAATATCCCCTGCCCTGCCTCCGGTGGTGCTAAACTGAGCCTAAGAAAAGCGGCTGTCCTCTCCGGGCAGCCGCTTCTGTGTTTATTTATCGCGGTTTTCGTAATAATCGATGAAAGCGCGGTTCACCAGCGCCGTTCCTCCAGGCGTGGGATAATCGCCGGAGAAATACCAGTCGCCGGGACTCTCCGGCAACGCCTGGTGCATACCCTCGAGGGTCTGAAACAGCAGGTCCACCTTCGCGTTGATGTCCGGCGGCGTCAGCATCTGAGCCATCCGTTCGGAAATCTGGCGGTCGGTATACTGCCCGTAGAGGTCCTTCACCACATTCACCTGCTCGGCGGCCGGGAGGGCCACATTTTCCAGTGCGCGTCGGTAAGTTTGGTCGATGAGCTCCTGCTTGCCGTCGCTCTCCAGCAGCGAAATCACCGCACGGAAGGCCGAGAGTTCCGACAGGCTCGGCAGGTCGATGCCGTAATAGTCCGGGTATCGTACCTGAGGAGCGGAGCTCGCCACGATGATGCGTGCCGGCGCCAGGCGGTCCAGGATGCGGAGAATCGAACGGCTCAGCGTGGTGCCGCGCACAATCGAATCGTCCAGCACCACCAGCGTATCCAGGCCGGTGCGGATGCACCCGTAGGTAATATCGTACACGTGTGTGGCAAGGTCATTACGCGAGCTGCCCGTGGCAATGAACGTGCGCAGTTTGATGTCTTTGATGGCTATCTTCTCCGTACGCACCTTCCGCCGCAGTATCTCCGCCAGGAGCGAATCGGTCAACTCACCCGTTGCCGCAAGATTGCGTATCTCAGCAAAACGCTCGGCATCAAGGCGGTAGGTCAGTCCCTCAACCATGCCGGCGTAGGCCACCTCAGCCGTGTTGGGAATGAAGGAGAACACAGTCGAGTCGAATCGATGGTCAATCATCTCCAGCAGCTCCGGAACCAGGTTCGCGCCCAGGCGCTTACGTTCGCGGTAGATGTCGGCGTCGGAGCCGCGCGAGAAGTAGATGCGCTCGAAGGCGCAACGCTTATTCTCACCCTCCGCGAGCACCCTCTGCACGTTAAAGTCGCCCGCGGGCGATATGAGCAGCGCCGTCCCCGGTTCGAGTTCCTTCACCTTGTCGATGGTAACATTGAACACGGTCTGAATCACAGGCCGCTCGGATGCCACTACAATTATCTCATCGTCAGCATAATAGAAAGCCGGACGAATTCCGTGGTTATCGCGCAGCACGAACGACGAGCCCGAGCCCGTCACGCCGCACATGGCATAGCCGCCGTCCCACATCGGCGCACATCCGGCCAGCACATTGCCCAGGTCCAGTTCGGCCTCGATGCGGCGCGTCAGTTCCGGGTCGCGGATGCTGTCGCGGTGCAGGCGGTAGAGGCGGTGATTCTCCTTGTCCAGCGCCGCCCCGGCCTGCTCGAGCAGCAGGGCTGTGTCGCTGTAAATGCGAGGGTGCTGGCCCGAGGCCACCAGCGCGTCGAAAATCTCTTCAACATTAGTCATATTGAAGTTGCCGCACAGAAGCAGCGTGCGCGAGCGCCAGTTGTTGCGTCGCAGGAAAGGGTGGGTGTACTCCAACCCGCTGCGGCCCGTGGTGCTGTAACGCAGGTGGCCCATATATATCTCGCCGATATAGGGAACGGTGGCGGCCACCTCGTCGGCAGGCATTGACTCCAGGTCGGCAGGCAGGCGCTTGCCCACCTCGCCGAAGATAGCGTCGATGGCGCCGGAACCCAAGGCACGCTCACGGTAGATATATTCGCTGCCCGGATGCGCCTCAAGTTTCACCACGCCGATACCCGCCGCCTCCTGGCCGCGGTTATGCTGCTTTTCCATCAGCAGGTACAGGCGGTCCAGTGCGTAGGTGTACGAGCCGTATTTTTCCTTGAAATATGAGAGCGGCTTGCGAAGACGAATCATCGCAATGCCACACTCATGCTTTAATGGTTCCATCAGTAAATTTAAACCTAAAATCTAAAGCCTAAGGCCTTATAACCTTTTAACCTTCCGTTTGAGCTCGCTCAAACGGACTTACCGGATGAACAGAATCTCGCGGTACTTGGGAAGAGGCCACATTTCGTTGTCGACCTTCAGCTCCAGGCGGTCAATGTACCGACGAATTTCCTCCATCGGAGGCACAACGGTGTCGTGGTAGGCGATAGCCTTGGCGCGGTTGTCCTCCAGACGGTTAGCACTCTTGCGGGCCTCGACCATCTTGGCAACCTCGGCCTTGATAATGGCGGAGTACTCGGCAATCTTACGGATGTTCTCCACGTCGGCCTTGGTCAGCGCCTCGGCTTCCTCGCCGAAAATCTCGCGCATCTTCACCACATTGTCCACCAGCATCGACTGGTAGCGGGTGGCCACGGGGATGATGTGGTTGATGGCCAGGTCGCCCAGCACGCGGGCCTCAATCTGGATTTTCTTCGTGTACATTTCCCACTTCACCTCGTTGCGGGCCTGGAGCTCGACCTCGCTCAGCACGCCGGTGCGGGTGAACATCTCAACCGACGAGGGCTTCAGGTAAGCGTCGAACATCAGCGGAGCCGACGTCTCGCAATCCAGACCGCGGCGGGCTGCCTCAGCCTTCCATTCGTCGCTGTAACCGTTGCCGTCGAAATGGATA
Organism: uncultured Bacteroides sp.; assembly: GCA_964397235.1. Classification (GTDB taxonomy): domain Bacteria; phylum Bacteroidota; class Bacteroidia; order Bacteroidales; family Muribaculaceae; genus CAG-873. The sequence goes on from CAYNHP010000065.1 coordinate 7,172, forward strand.
GCTTTGGTTTCGTTGATAAGTTTGCGCACTTCCTCAAGGATGGCCGGAACCAGTTCCTGACCCCCGTCCACGCGCTTGTCCACTGCTTCCTTGAAGAGCTCAAGCTGCTCGGCAACGGCGGCATTGAGCACAATCATGGCCGAGGCAGAGTTGGCGCCCGAGCCCACGGCGCGGAACTCGAAGCGGTTGCCGGTGAAGGCGAAGGGCGAGGTGCGGTTGCGGTCGGTGTTGTCGATAAGCAGCTCGGGAATCTGGGCCAGACCCATCTGGTAGCCGGATTTCTTCTTCAGGCTCGAGAGGTCGGCGCCGTCGCTGGCCGCCAGCTCGTCGAGCACCTTGGAGAGTTGCGACCCGGTGAAGATGGAGATGATGGCGGGGGGTGCCTCGTTGGCTCCGAGTCGGTGAGCGTTCGTGGCCGATGCTATGGAGGCCTTCAGCAGACCGTTGTGACGGTGAACGGCAGCCATTACGTTCACCACGAAGGTGATGAACTGCAGGTTGTCCATCGGCGTCTTGCCCGGCGAGAACAGGATTTTACCCTTGTCGGTGCCGAGGCTCCAGTTGTTATGCTTGCCCGAGCCGTTGACGCCCTTGAAGGGTTTCTCGTGCAGCAACACGCGGAAATTATGCTTGCGTGCCACTTCGGCCATAACCGACATCAGCAGCAGGTTGTGGTCGTTGGCAAGGTTGGTCTCTTCGAAGATGGGCGCGCACTCGAACTGGTTCGGAGCAACCTCATTGTGGCGCGTCTTCAAGGGAATGCCCAGGCGGTGGCAGCGTATTTCAAGGTCGAGCATGAAGGCACTCACACGTGAGGGGATGGCGCCGAAGTAGTGGTCCTCAAGCTGCTGGTTCTTAGCGCTTTCGTGGCCCATGAGGGTGCGGCCGGTCAGCACAAGGTCGGGACGCGCGCTGTAGAGCGACTCGTCCACCAGGAAGTATTCCTGCTCAAGGCCCAGGTAGGAGGTGACATGTTCCACTTCGGGGTCGAAATAACGAGCCACCGCCGTTGCAGCCTTATCCACGCGGTTGAGGGCTCGCAGCAGCGGTGTCTTATAATCCAGCGATTCGCCGGTGTATGAGATGAAGATTGTCGGAATGCAGAGGGTCTGGTCGAGGATGAATGCAGGGGAGGAAATGTCCCAGGCGGAATAGCCGCGCGCTTCGAAGGTGTTGCGGATACCACCGTTGGGGAACGACGAGGCGTCAGGCTCCTGCTGCACCAGCAACTTGCCGGAGAACCGCTCTATCACGCCCCCCTTGCCGTCGTGGTCGATGAAGGAGTCGTGCTTCTCGGCCGTGCCGCCCGTCAGGGGGTGGAACCAGTGGGTGTAGTGGCGCGCTCCGTTGTCAATGGCCCACCGGCGCATTCCGTCGGCCACACTGTCGGCAATGTCGAGACTGATTGGTTCCTTATGCTCGATGGCATGCATCAGGGCATTGTAGGTTTCGTTGGGGAGGTATTCAAACATCTTGCGCTTGTCGAATACCAATTCACCATAGTACTTGGTCGGGCGTTCCGTCGGAGTTTCCACAGGCACTGCCTTGCGGTCGAACGCCTCTTCTACCATCTTGAATCGAAGGGATGTAGACATATCTGTGTATTTGAAAGCGCAAAATTACATCATCTGCGGCAAAAAAACAACACCCGCCTCAAAAATTTTTTCAAAATTGCGGCTCCTCGCCCGCAGCATCCTTAACCCGCAAGAAAGCAAAATATAGAAGCACCTGCTCAGAGCATCCCAACCCCGTAAGAAAGGGTAAAATGTAGAGTCACTCCCTGGGTGCGCCTATGCCGCCCCGCCAAAGGGTTTGTCTTTGGGTG
>CAYNHP010000065.1:9096-11705 GCA_964397235.1 uncultured Bacteroides sp.
AAATTTTGTCAGTGTGCTGAAAGCTTGCTTTCAGTAAAAAACGGGCCTCTCGGCCCGTTTTTTAATCCACCGGCGTGGCTTCCACATCGGTTATGTCGTCATCGTCGTCGATGGGCGGAGGCGTCGGCTCGCCCTTGGGTTTGTCCTTAATGGGCTCAGTCGGAGCAGGCTCGTCCTTCTTCTCGCCGAAGAGCTCGTCCACGCGCGAAGTCCACTTGCGCGGGCCGAAAATGTGCTCCACATCCTCGGTGAAAATCACCTCGCGCGCAATCAGCGTCTCGGCCAGCTCGTTGTGGCCCTTGGTGTGCTCGGTCAGAATGTCCTTCGCACGCTGGTACTGCTCGGCGATGATGCGCGAAACCTCCTGGTCGATTACCGACGCGCGCTCGGCTCCGTAGGGCTTCGTGAACGGGCTCTCCTGCCCCGTCGAATCGTAGTAGCTCAGGTTGGGCAGTTTGTCGCTCATACCATAATATACTACCATCGCGTAGGCCAGCTTGGTCACACGCTCAAGGTCGTTGGCGGCCCCGGTGGAAATGCGGCCCATGAAGAGCTCCTCGGCCGCACGTCCGCCCAACAGCGAACAAATCTGGTCCAGAATCACCTGCGAAGGCGTAATCTGACGCTCCTCGGGCATGTACCACGCAGCCCCGAGGGCCTTTCCGCGAGGCACAATGGTAACCTTCACCAGCGGGTTGCCATACTCCAGATGCCACGAAACGGTAGCATGTCCGGCCTCATGCACGGCGATGGAGCGCTTCTCCTCGTTGGTGATAATCTTGTTGCGGTTTTCGAGGCCTCCGATAATACGGTCTACAGCCGCATTGAAGTCCTCCTTCTCAACCACACTCTTATTATGACGGGCCGCAATCAGGGCAGCCTCGTTGCAAACGTTTGCAATCTCGGCGCCGGAGAAACCCGGCGTCTGGCGTGCGAGCATCTCAACATCCAGGTCGTTGGCAGTCTTGATTTTGCGCAGGTGCACCTTGAAAATCTCCACGCGGTCGGGCAGGTCGGGCAAGTCCACATATATCTGACGGTCGAATCGACCGGCGCGCAGAAGCGCCTTGTCCAGGATGTCGGCGCGGTTGGTGGCCGCAAGGATAATTACGCCGCTGTTGCCGCCGAAGCCGTCCATCTCCGTAAGGAGCTGATTGAGAGTATTTTCACGTTCGTCATTGCCGCCCATGGCCCCGTTGCGACCGCGCGCACGGCCCACGGCATCAATCTCGTCGATGAACACAATGCACGGCGCCTTTTCCTTGGCCTGACGGAAGAGGTCGCGCACTCGCGAGGCGCCCACGCCCACGAACATCTCTACGAAGTCGGAGCCCGACATGGAGAAGAACGGAACATCCGCCTCACCGGCTACAGCCTTGGCCAGCAGTGTCTTACCGGTTCCAGGAGGGCCTACCAGCAGCGCGCCCTTGGGTATCTTGCCGCCAAGGTCGGTGTAGCGGCGCGGATTCTTGAGGAACTCTACAATCTCTTCAATCTCAGTCTTGGCCTCGCTCAGACCAGCTACATCCTTGAAAGTTACCTTCTGGCTGTTGTTCTTGTCGAAGAGCATGGCCTTGGACTTGCCCACGCTGAAAATTCCGCCCCCGCCGGCTCCTCCGCCGCCTCCGTTGGACATGCGGCGCATCAGGAAAATCCAGAAAGCTATGAGCAGGATGAACGGCAACGCATTGACCAGCAAACCGCTCCATGCGCTCGACTGCTCATACTCAACATCGCCGGTGAAAGCGCCGGTGCTGCGCCAGTAGTCAATCTTGTTCGAAATCTGATCCGACGACCCCACATTGGCCACCACGCGGGCATCCATAGTGGCCTGCTTGTCCAGGCCGTTCTGCTTGAACACCTCCCGGGCCAGGGAATCCGTCAGGAAGCCTTCCACCTTCTTGCCGTCGGTGAAAACTATTATCTTCTTTATGCCATGGTCCTTCTCGACATATTCTTCGAAGGTGGTGAACGAAACTTCCTTGGTCACGGAGTTATTGTCCAGCCAGAAAATACCGATAAGGAAAAGAATAACTATACCGTACATCCACCATAAGCTGAAGCGGAAGGGAGTCTTGTTGTTAGGATTAGATATCGGGCTTTGTGCCATGAATGTTCTGGTTTTTGAGGTTCGTCAATCGAGGTCGGGAATATGAGTAATCTTTGCGTCGCTCCAGAGGTCTTCGAGGTTGTAGAGCGCACGGGGCATCGGCAGGAAAATATGAACCCACGTGTCGCCGTAATCCATAATCACCCACTCGCCGTTCTCTGCGCCCTGCACGCCGAAAGGCTTCACATGCCCGTTCAGACGCACATATTCCTCAACCGAGTCGGATATCGCCGCGGTCTGAGTGGACGACTTCCCCTCGGCAATCACGAAATAGTTGGCTGATGCGCCCTCTATCTCGCTCATATCCACCACGGTTATGCCGCTGCCTTTGCGGTCCTGGATACCCTCGATGATGAGCTCTCGAAGGTCTTTATCTTTGGTCATTTCTTTGGTTTCCATGCTTAATTCTTGCAAATATACTAACTTTTTGCCACATACGGGCAGTTTACCTCTGACTAAATAACAAATATCTTGCCAAAAGGTTACATGTCAGTCGAAC
>CAYNHP010000066.1:0-11595 GCA_964397235.1 uncultured Bacteroides sp.
CAGCTGAGGGGTTTGTCTTTGGGTGGGTGATGCTTGCACATCTTAAAGAAAATTCGTAACTTTGCGGCATGGAAAATTTAACCCTCCTTATAGGAGAATGGAATCTGGGTGGCCTGCTTGTCGGGGCGTCCACATTCCTCATTATCGGCCTGTTCCACCCGCTGGTGATTAAGGCCGAGTACTATTTCGGCGTCAAGTCCTGGTGGGCGTTCCTGCTGCTGGGGTTGGCCATGTGCGGCGTGTCGCTGGGCGCCTCCCACCCGGTGGTGTCTATTCTGGCCGGAGTTGTGGCCTTCTCCTCCTTCTGGTCCATCCTCGAAGTGTTCCAGCAACGCGAGCGCGTCCGAAAAGGATGGTTTCCCGCTAACCCCAAGCGTCAGCGCTTAACATCGCTTAACAAATGACCCTCGCCGTAGAAACATTTGTTAAGCGCCCGTCTTTTTTAGCGGCATGGTTGTTTATAATATAATGTAAAGCAACGCAAAGCCGAAAGTACTAACTAACGAAGAATCCTATGCGAAATATACTGACCAACTTAGCCCACGACCAGCTTGTCCGCTACGGCAGCGGGCGCGTAGCCCTCAGCACCGTCACCTACGGCGAGGACGACCGCTGCGGCGCCGCCCCCACCACCTGGGGAGAGCTTGCAGCCGCCGTCGACTCCGCCGCCGCCGCCCTGCACATGCTCGGCATCCGCCCGGGCGACATGGTGGCCCTGTTCAGCGCCAACGCCGCCGAGCTGCCCACCCTGGAGCTGGCCTGCTGGCGCGTGCGCGCCGTGCCGGTGTCCATCTACGCCACCAGCAGTCCCGAGCAGGTGGCATTCATTGTCAACGACTCCAAGGCACGCCTGCTGCTGGTGGGCGACCGGGCTCAGTACACCACCGCCCTTGCCATCAAGGACCGGTGCGCTTCGCTGGAGAAAATCATAGTCATCGACCCTGCGGTGGCCATCGGCTCCGGCGAGCCCGCCATGCACTTCGCCGACCTGCTCACCATGGGCGCCGGCGCCTCCGGGGAGGTTCGTGCCGTCGTGGAAATCACCGCCTCCGAGGCCACCCCGGACGACATCGCCACCCTGCTGTACACCTCCGGCACCACCGGCGAGCCCAAGGGCGCCATCCTGCCCCACAGCGCCTTCGATGCCGCCATAAACGCCCACCACGAGCGCCTGCCCATGGTCACCGACCGCCACACATCCCTGTGCTTCCTCCCCCTGAGCCACATCTTCGAAAAGGCGTGGACCTACTACTGCCTGAGCATGGGCGTGCAGGTGTACATCAACCCCGACCCCAAGAAAATCCAGGACGCCATCCGCTTCGTCAAGCCCGGGTGCATGTGCAGCGTGCCACGCTTCTGGGAGAAGGTCTATACGGCCGTGCAGGAGAAAATCGCGCGCATGAAAGGGGTGCAGCGCCTGATGGTTGAGCGCGCCCTGGAGGCCGGCGCCAAGCGCAACCTCGAGTATGTGCGCCTGGGCAAGCCCGTGCCCCGCTGGCTCGAGCTCAAGTATAAGTTCTACGACAAATACGTCTTCACCACCCTGCGCAAGGCCATCGGGGTCAACGACGGCGTCCTCTTCCCCACGGCCGGCGCGCCCCTGTCGCCCGCCATCACCGAATTCTTCAAGGCCTGCGGCATCAACATCATGATTGGCTACGGCCTGAGCGAAACCACCGCCACGGTGACCTGCTTCCCGCTGGTGGACTACAAGTTCGGCACCGTGGGCACGCCGCTGGACATCGTGCAGGTGCGCATCGGCGAGGAGAACGAAATCCTCGTCAAAGGCCCGACGGTGATGCGCGGCTACTACAACCGCCCCGAGGAGAACGCCAAGGCCTTCACCGCCGACGGCTGGTTCCGCACCGGCGACGCCGGGCGCATCGACGCCTCCGGCGACCTGGTGCTGACCGAGCGCCTCAAGGACCTGTTCAAGACCTCCAACGGCAAGTACATCGCCCCGCAGGCCCTCGAGAGCCGCCTGGGCGAGGACCGCTACATAGAGCAGGTGGCCGTCATCGGCGACCAGCGCAAGTACGTCAGCGCAATCATCGTTCCGGCCTTCGACGCCCTGAAGGAGTACGCCCGCCGCAAGCACATCTCATTCTCCAGCGTCGACGACCTGGTGCAGAACTCCGAAATCAAGCGCTTCATCGCCGAACGCATCGAGCGCCTCCAGAAAGGCTTCGCAAGCTTCGAAAAAATTAAACGTTTCACCCTCCTTCCCCGCGAATTCTCCATCGAGAACGGCGAGCTGACCAACACGCTCAAAATCCGGCGTCCGGCCATCAACGCCATCTATCGCGACCAAATCGAGGCAATGTATTGTTAGCCATGCCAAAAGAATCAAGTATAATTCCGGCCGGCGCCCAACCCGAACGCGCCATCCTGGTGGGACTCATCACCCCCCGGCAGGACGAGGCACGCTCGGCCGAGTACCTTGCCGAACTGGCCTTCCTGGCCGACACCGCCGGCGCCACCGCCGTGCGCTATTTCACCCAGCGGCTCGACTACCCCAACCCCCGCACCTTCGTCGGCAAGGGCAAGCTCGAGGAAATCCGCAAATTCATCGAACAGGACGGCGACATATCCATGGCCATCTTCGACGACGACCTCTCCACCAAGCAGGTGCTCAACATCGAGCGCGAACTGGGCGTGAAAATCCTCGACCGCACCAACCTGATCCTGGACATCTTCGCCAAGCGCGCCCAGACCGCCAGCGCCAAAACGCAGGTCGAGCTCGCCCAGTACCAGTACCTCCTTCCGCGCCTGACCCGCATGTGGACCCACCTCGAACGCCAGCGCGGCGGTATCGGTATGCGTGGCCCGGGCGAAACCCAGATTGAGACCGACCGCCGAATAATCCTCAACAAAATATCCCTGCTCAAGCAGGAACTCGCCGCCATCGACCGCCAGAAGGCCGTCCAGCGCAAGAACCGCGGAAAGCTCACCCGCGTGGCCCTGGTGGGCTACACCAACGTGGGCAAGTCCACCCTGATGAACCTCCTGAGCAAGAGCGACGTATTTGCCGAGAACAAACTCTTCGCCACCCTGGACACCACCGTGCGCAAGGTCGTCATCGACAACCTCCCCTTCCTGCTGACCGACACCGTCGGCTTTATCCGCAAACTCCCCACCCACCTGGTGGACTCCTTCAAGAGCACCCTCGACGAGGTGCGCGAAGCCGACATCCTGGTCCATGTAGTGGACATCTCCCACCCCAACTTCGAGGAGCAGATCGAGGTGGTGGACCGCACCCTGCGCGAAATCTGCGGCGGCGAGGAGAAGCCCATGCTCATGGTTTTCAACAAGATAGACCAGTTCTCCTACGTTCCCAAGGACGAGGACGACCTCACCCCCCGCGAGCGCCGCAACCGAACCCTGGACGAACTCAGGGAGTCGTGGATGGCCCGGATGAACCAAAACTGCGTGTTCATCTCCGCCAAGAAGGGCACCAACATCGACGAACTCAAGGAGCGCCTCTACCAGATGGCACGCGAAATCCACCTCCAGCGGTTCCCCTACAACGACCTCCTGTACCAGAACTACGACGCCGACGGCGAAACCCTCGACTAATCAATTTGCCAATCATATACACATATATTATATATAAAGATGAAAGCAGCAGACAATATCCGAATCCTCTCCGCCGCAATGGTTGAGAAAGCCAAGTCCGGCCATCCCGGCGGCTCCATGGGCGGAGCAGATTTCGTAAACGTGCTCTACTCTAAATATCTGGTCACCGACCCCGACGACCCCACCTGGTTCTGTCGCGACCGCTTTTTCCTTGACCCCGGCCACATGTCGCCGATGCTCTACTCGGTGCTGGCCCTGACCGGCCTCTACACCATCGACGAGCTCAAGGAATTCCGCCAGTGGGGCTCCGTGACCCCCGGCCACCCCGAATGGAACCCCTCGCGCGGCATCGAGAACACCTCCGGCCCGCTGGGTCAGGGTCATGCCATGGCCGTCGGTGCCGCCATCGCCGAACGTTTCTTCCACGCCCGCTTCGGCGACGTTGTGGCCCACAAAACATATGCCTTCATCTCCGACGGCGGCATCCAGGAGGAAGTGGCCCAGGGTGCGGGCCGCATCGCCGGCCTGCTCGGCCTGAGCAACCTCATCATGTTCTACGACTGCAACGGCGTGCAGCTCTCAACCATGGTGGATGCCGTCGACGACGAGGACTATGCCGGTAAATACCGCGCATGGCACTGGAACGTGATTGAAATCGACGGCAACGACGAGGCCCAGATTGCCGCCGCCATCGAAGCCGCCCAGGCCGAAACCGAGCGCCCCACCATTATTATAGGCAGGACCATCATGGCCAAGGGCGTGGTGCGCGCCGACGGCACCAGCCTCGAGGGCGAATGTTCCACCCACGGCCAGCCCCTTTCCAAGGCCGGCGCCGACATCCCCGCAACCATCCGCAACCTCGGTGGCGACCCCGACGACCCCTGGAAGGTGTTCCCCGAAGTGGAGGCCCTCTACGCCGCCCGCCGCGAGGAGCTGCGCCGAATCGTGGCCCAGCGCCGCACAGCCTTCAAGGCCTGGGAAGATGCAAACCCCGCCGACGCCATCACCCTCAAGGGCTACATCGAAGGCGTAATCCCCGAAATCGACTACGAAGCCATCGAGCATAAGGCCAACGTGGCCACCCGCACCGCATCAGCCGACATGCTGGCCGAGCTCGGGCGCAAGGTCGGCAACATGATCGTGTCCTCCGCCGACCTGTGCAACTCGGACAAGACCGACGGCTTCCTCAAGCAGACCGGCGAGTTCCGCCGCGGCGACTTCTCCGGCGCCTTCCTCCAGGCAGGCGTGGCCGAGCTCACCATGGCATGCATCATGAACGGCATCGTGCTCCACGGAGGTACAATCGCCGCCTGCGGCACCTTCTTCGTGTTCTCCGACTACATGAAGCCCGCCATCCGCATGGCTGCCCTGATGCAACTGCCGGTGAAGTACATCTGGACCCACGACGCCTTCCGCGTGGGCGAGGACGGCCCCACCCACGAACCCGTGGAGCAGGAAGCCCAGCTGCGCCTGCTCGAGCAGATACGCAACTTCAGCGGCCGCCCCTCCATGATGGTGATCCGTCCGGCCGACTCCGCCGAGGTGTCCGTGGCCTACCGCATGGCCATGGAGAACAAATTCAGCCCCACGGGCCTGATTTTCTCCCGCCAGGACCTCCACGACCTCCCCGCCCCCGAAGGCACCACGCGCATCGAGGCCGCCAAGGGCGCCATGCGCGGCGGATATGTGGCCTGGGGTCATACCGGGCAGCCCGACGTGGTGCTGGTGGCCAACGGCTCCGAGGTGTCGCTCCTTTGCGAAGTGGCCGCCCTGCTGCAGGCCGACGGCATCAAGGCCTCCGTCGTGTCCATGCCATGCGTTGGCATCTTCAACGACCAGCCCGAGGACTACCGCAACGCAGTCGTGCCCGCCGGAATCCCCCAGTTCGGCCTCACCGCAGGCCTGGCCGCTTCAATGCGCATGATTGCCGGATTCAACGGCGAAGTTTTCGCCATGAACCGCTTCGGCGCATCCGCTCCCTTCAAAGTTCTCGATGTAAAATTCGGCTTCACCCCCGAAAATATCTACGGGCGCGTAAAAAACATCCTCAACCGCTGAAATTATCCTCCCGGAACCCCTCCGGGAGGGCAATTTTAGCCAATGTTAACGGCCAAATGTTAAATTTTCATCTTCTTTGAACAAAAATTTCCCTATAAAGTTATAGAATATAAAAAATAATCACTAATTTTACGCTCCAAAACCAAGCGAGTCAAATTTACAAACAATCCAATAATACTCCCTTATGAAAAAAGCTACTATTCTTGGCTTCGCCTGCGCACTCCTGTTCGGTGCTCAGTCTGTTACTGCTCAGGAAGTGCAAGCAGTGACTTTCGTAAACGACCCCTCCCAGGGCGTCCTGCTCAATCGCACCCGCGATAACTGGTTCATCACCGCTGAAGGTGGTGCCGATGTTTACATCGCCCGCTATGGTCAGCTCCGCAAGTTCGGCGACCGTATCGCTCCCACCGCCGGCCTCTACGTAGGTAAGTGGTTCTCCCCCGTGTTCGGTGGTCGCTTCGGCGCAAACTGGATGCAGATGAAGGGCGTTGCTGACCGCAACTCCTTCCACGCAGTAGTTCCCGGTACTGTTAAGGACGGCAACTCCACCTACTACAAGCAGAAATTCAGCGAAGTAGGTCCTCAGTTCGACCTTATGATCAACCTCACCAACTGGTGGTGTGGCTATCGTCCCGGCCGCGTGTACAACGCAATCTTCTACGTAGGTGCAGGTGGTTACATCTCCTTCGAGAAGGACGCTAAGAAAGACGAATGGAAGCGCTACCACAACACTGTACTCGACGTTCGCGCCGGTCTTCTCCAGAACTTCCGCATCTCCGAGCAGATGCAGATTGGTCTTGACCTCCGCTGGGGTGCAATGAGCCGCACTTTCAACTCCGTATACAACAACCCCATCGGCATGCCCGTTTCCGCTCTCCTGTCGCTGACCTACAACTTCAAGCAGCGCGAATGGGTTGCTCCCGTGGTACCCGTATTCCCCGAACCCGAGAACTGCGACGCCCTCCGTGCCCGTCTGGCTGCTGCTGACGCACGCATCGCCGATCTCGAAGCTCAGCTCAAGGAATGCCTCGCACGCCCCGTGCAGACCGTTGTTGAAGCTCCCGCAGGCCCCATCGCCACCATCTACTTCCCCATCGGCGTTTCCCGCCTCTCTGCTGAGAACACCCGCGTGGTTAAGGCTATCGCTAACGTGATGACCCAGAACCCCTCCAAGAAGTATGTCCTCACCGGCTGGGCTGATAACTACACCGGTACCGACAACATCAACATGCGACTCCGCAAGAACCGCGCTGAAAACGTTCAGAAGGTTCTCGTACGCAACGGTGTTCCCGCTTCTCAGGTAGAAGTTACCACCAACAACGGTAACCTCAACGACCTCGGCATCAAGTGCGTAGCACTCGACCGCGCCGTGACCATCGACGAAGCAAAATAAGCATACCCAACTATAACAAAGAAAGCTGTCCCACCCCCGGGGCAGCTTTTTTAATTCATAATTCATAATTGCTTGTGGCGTTTCGGGATTAATCCCGGTTAATCGAGATTATTCATGATTAATCTCGAAAAAAGCACCGCCGATATGGAGGTGGCGGCCTCCCGCCCGCCACAATTGCCCTCAACGCAAAAACGTCCTAAGGGTCGGTTCGACCCGCCACAATTGCCCTCAACGCAAAAACGTCCGTCAGGACGTTGACTTAAAAATAACCGCTTGCGCCGCAGGCGCTAGCGGGTTAAGAACGCAACCATTAAAATTAGGCGTCCTTGCGACGCCGACTTTCCGGCGAAATAAGTCAGCGTCCATGCGGACGCCTATCATCGGGGTACTTGCTGAATCCGCCAGCGCCTTGCGGCGCAAGCGGTTAGCAAAAGTCAACGCCCTACGGGCGTTAGCGCCGCAACGCTGCCGATGTTAGGACGCTCCGAACGAGCGTCCCTACATTCGTTTATTGCGAAAAAATTGCAATGTATTGGTTGCCAACGCCGTAGGGACGCACGTTCGGTGCGTCCTAAGGTGCGAAAGAGCCCGCAACGATATGGAGGTGGCGGGCTCCCGCCCGCCACAATCACTCGGCCCCCGGCCGGCAACGAATTGGAGGGTAGGTCTCCAGACCTACCACCTTTCGCGAAAAGGGAGACGTGGACGTCTCCCCTCCAAACGTTGAGTCACCCCCTTTTCTCCGTGCCTCTGTGGCTCCGTGCGCCAAACTTTTGGAGAGAACCCAGCTATTTCCCGATTAATCTCGGTTAATCAAACTTTTTTTGCTATCTTTGCCAAAAACAAACTGAATCGAAATGAAAGGAATTGTGCTGGCCGGCGGTACGGGTTCGCGCCTTTACCCCATCACCAAGGGCGTGAGCAAGCAGCTCTTGCCCATCTACGATAAGCCGATGGTCTACTATCCCATCTCGGCGTTGATGATGGCCGGCATCCGCGACATACTCGTCATCTCCACCCCCGACGACCTCCCCGGCTTCCGGCGTCTGCTCGGCGACGGCTCGGACTACGGCGTGCGCCTGGCCTACGCCGAGCAGCCCTCGCCTGACGGTCTGGCCCAGGCGTTCATCATCGGCCGCGAGTTCATCGGCTCGGACACGGTGTGCCTCGTCCTGGGCGACAATGTGTTCCACGGCGCCGGATTCGACGACCTCCTCACTGCCGCCGTGGCCGACGCCGACCGGGGCATCGCTTCCGTGTTCGGCTACCGCGTGTCCGACCCTCAGCGCTACGGCGTGGCCGAATTCGACCCCGATGGCCGCTGCGTGTCCATCGAAGAGAAGCCCGCCCGCCCCAAGAGCAACTACGCCGTGACAGGCATCTACTTCTACCCCAACGAGGTGGTCGACGTGGCGCGCCAGATCAAGCCCTCGGCCCGCGGAGAGCTGGAAATCACGGCGGTCAACCGCCACTTCCTCGCCGCCGGCAAGTTGCGCGTGAAGACCCTCCCGCGCGGGTTCGCGTGGCTCGACACGGGCACCCACGACTCCCTGGCCGAGGCGTCGATCTACGTCGAGGTGCTCGAAAAGCGTCAGGGCCTCAAAATCGGATGCCTCGAAGGAATAGCCTACCGCAAAGGCTGGATTTCGGCCGAAACCCTGCGCCGCATCGCCGCGCCAATGCAGGCCAACCAGTACGGCCAGTACCTCCTCTCCCTGCTCAAGGATTGAATTATGAACGTTTTACCCACTGATATAGAAGGAGTTAAGATACTCGAACCCCGGGTGTTCGCCGATGCCCGCGGCTACTTCTTCGAGAGCTACTGCCGGCGCGAGTTCGACGCCAAGGTAGCGCCGGTAGAGTTCGTGCAGGACAACGAGAGCCGGTCGGTGCGCGGCGTTATCCGCGGCCTCCACTTCCAGCGCCCGCCCTTCGCCCAGGCCAAGCTGGTGCGCTGTGTCCGCGGGGCCGTGCTCGACGTGGTGGTCGACATCCGCGTGGGCTCCCCGACCTTCGGCCGCTATGTGGCCGTAGAGCTGTCCGAGGCCAACCACCGCGCCCTGTTCGTGCCCCACGGCTTCGCCCATGGCTACGCAGTCCTCTCCGACGAGGCCGTGTTCCAGTATAAGTGCGACAACTACTATGCCCCCGAGGCCGAGGGCGGCCTGGACATGTTCGACCCCGCCCTGGCCATCCCCTGGCCCTTCGGTCCCGACCGGGCAATCCTCTCCGGGAAGGACCGCCTCTACCCGCGCCTGGCCGACCTCGAATCCCCCTTTAAAACTAACGCCTAACGCCCTAAAGCCTAAAGCCTACCGCCTAACCCCTACCGCCTAACCCCTAACGCCTAACGCCTCACAATGAACATATTAATCACCGGCGGGTGCGGCTTCATTGGAAGCCATGTGGTGCGCCTGTTCGTCAATAAATATCCCGACGACACCATCGTCAACCTCGACCTGCTCACCTACGCCGGCAACCCCGCCAACGTGGCCGACCTCGACGCCCGCCCCAACTACCGCTTTGTTCAGGCCGACATATCCGACTTCGGGGCCATGCGGCGCGTCATGGCCGACTACGGCATCGACGGCGTAATCAACCTGGCAGCCGAGAGCCATGTGGACCGCTCCATCGACGACCCCTTTATCTTTGCCCGCACCAACGTCATGGGAACCCTGGCCCTGCTCCAGGCCGCCCGCGAGTACTGGAGCACGCGTCCCGAGGGGTTCGAAGGCAAGCGGTTCTACCACGTCTCCACCGACGAGGTCTACGGCGCCCTGGGCCCTTCCGACGGCCTCTTCACCGAGCAGACGCGCTACAACCCCCACTCGCCCTATTCCGCCTCCAAAGCATCCAGCGACCACTTCGTGCGCGCCTATCACGACACCTACGGCCTGCCCACGCTCATCTCCAACTGCTCCAACAACTACGGCCCCAACCAGTTCCCCGAGAAGCTCATCCCCCTGTTCATATCCAACATCCGCGCCGGGCGCCCGCTGCCCGTCTACGGCAAGGGCGAGAACATCCGCGACTGGCTCTACGTCGAAGACCACGCCCGCGCCATCGACCTCATCTTCCACCGCGGCGACCCCGGGCAGACATATAATATAGGAGGGCTGAACGAGTGGCGCAACATCGACCTGATCCGCCTGCTCATCCGCACCGTCGACCGCCGGCTGGGACGCCCCGAAGGCGCCAGCGACCACCTCATAACTTTCGTCACCGACCGCCCCGGCCACGACCTCCGCTACGCCATCGACGCCTCCAAAATCCGCCGCGAGCTCGGCTGGGAGCCACGCTACGACTTCGCCACAGGCATCGAGGCAACCGTCGCCTGGTACCTCGACAACCCCGGCTGGCTCCTGTAAGTTCGCAATTCCAAAAATTTTTGCTATCTTTGCCGCATGTATCAGTCCATCCGCATTCTGCGCATCATCATCGCGCTTATAGCCATGGCCGTCCCAACCTGGGCGCTAATCGCAGGCTATGAGAGCGTGTTTGCGCGCATGCAGGTGTTCGTGAGCATAACTTCGGGCACGGGCGTTATCCTGCTCTTCTGGGTGCTGGTGTCGTTCATCTACGGGCGCATCTATTGCTCAACGCTCTGTCCCTTAGGTACTTCCATGGACTGTGTGGGAGCCGCGTCGCGCCTTGTCCGCAAGCAGGGTAAGCACTTCCGCTACACCCCGCCGGCCACGCGCCTGCGGTGGGCCTTCCTGGCGCTCACCATCGCCCTGATGTTCTCCTCTTCGGCCCTGATTTCAACCCTGATGGACCCCTACAGCGCCTATGCCCGCATCATCGAGGAGTTCATAGCCCGCCCGTTGGGGCGCACCTACGAGAGCGTCCAGTTCGGAATATCAACCTTCATCGTGGCCGTGGTGACGGCTGCCGGAGTGGCCGTGGCCGCCTGGAAGCACGGACGCATCATCTGCAACACCGTATGCCCCGTCGGAACCCTGCTGGGTGCATGCTCGCGCCGCTCGGTGTTCCACATCGAAATCGACCCCGACCGCTGCACCGGTTGCGGCGAGTGCGAGCGCGTCTGCAAGGGGCAGTGCATCAAACTCGCTGAGCGACTGGTGGATAACTCGCGGTGCGTGACCTGCTTCGACTGCACCGCCGTGTGCCCCCACGCCGCCATAAACTATAAGGCCGGCCGTCACCGCCTGGGTATTCCCATGCTTCAGGCTACCAACCCCCCAACCATGGCCTCCATCGACGGCCCTCAACAGCTCACCAAAGATGAAACAATACCTCCAGCTCCTTGACCACATCCTGACCCACGGCACCGACAAGTCCGACCGCACCGGCACCGGCACCCGCTCCGTGTTCGGCTACCAGATGCGCTTCAACCTCGCCGACGGATTCCCGCTGGTCACAACCAAGAAGCTCCACCTGCGCTCCATTATCCACGAGCTGCTGTGGTTCCTCAAGGGCGACACCAACGTGCGCTACCTCCAGAACAACGGCGTCCGAATCTGGAACGAATGGGCCGACGCCGACGGCAACCTGGGCCACATCTACGGCTACCAGTGGCGCTCATGGCCCGACTACAACGGAGGATT
>CAYNHP010000067.1:0-8829 GCA_964397235.1 uncultured Bacteroides sp.
AGCATCGAAGCCGCCGACACCATCCTCACCACCATCCTCGCCCTCGACCCGATATGAGCAGATGATGATGCAACGAAATATAAGCCCATACGACCGGAGCAACCCGGAATCAATCTACGAATACTCCGACAAACTTATCGGACAGAGCCTCCATTCACT
Organism: uncultured Bacteroides sp.; assembly: GCA_964397235.1. Taxonomy (GTDB): domain Bacteria; phylum Bacteroidota; class Bacteroidia; order Bacteroidales; family Muribaculaceae; genus CAG-873. The sequence continues at coordinate 160 of CAYNHP010000067.1, forward strand.
TTTCGGAGATAAATGCATTGAAGATTTGCGAAAGGGTAAAGGACGTCTCGGCCAGATGGTTGAGGAATTGTTTTTCGGTTATGACCCCAATAATGATTCGGATGCCGATTTCTCCGAAGCCGGATTGGAATTGAAATGCACTCCGCTGCTTAAGTCCAAAAAGAACACTAACTACCGCATCAAGGAGCGCTTGATATGCACTATGATTGATTACTTCTCCATAGTGGATACGCCTTTCGAGGAATCCCACCTTTTGAAGAAATGTCGGTTGATGCTCCTGCTTTTCTATCTTCATACATACGGGGCTGATGTTTACGACTTTGAATTTCTCTTTCGAGTGCTGTGGCAACTTCCTGAAAAAGATTTGCTTATCATAAAGAAAGATTACGAAACCATATCTGAAAAAGTCAGAAACGGGAAAGCTCATCTCCTGTCGGAAGGCGATACCGTTTACCTTGGGGCTGCCCGCAAGGGTCAGAAAGGAGATAATGAGCAGCCGCAACCCAATTCGGAAGTTCCGGCTAAGCGCAGGGCATTCAGCCTCAAACCGGCCTATATGCGATATGTGCTCTCTCACGTTATCGATTCGGGTAAAAATTATTATTCTAATTATAAATCACAAAAAAAAGAATTATTCGAGCTTATCGACAAGGAAGAATTGAAAAATTCGACCTTTGAAAATATTATCCTCAATAGGTTTAAGCCTTTCATAGGCCTGGACTATGTACAAATATGTGATAAATTAGGCATACAACCCTATCAATCCAAGAGCAAATATGCGGATGTAGCGGGCCTGATTGCGTCTTTGGGCAAAAGCAAACGCATCGCAGATTCGGAAGAGTTCATTAAATCGGGCATAACATTGAAAACCATCAGGCTTCAGCCTAATGGGGTGCCCAAAGAGTCAATGTCTTTCAAGAACATTGACTACCAGGAAATATATGACACACCCGAGTGGACCGAATCGGAAGCGTATGAAATTTTTACGACCCGATTCCTATTTGCTGTTTTTAAACCTGTCGCAGGGCAAACCATCACCCTCACGAACCATAAAACGGGAAAGGTTGTTTCCGAACAGGCTTATGTCTTGGACCAAGTATTCTTCTGGACAATGCCCGCTGAGGATTTACACGTTGCAGAGGAATTCTGGCAAGACATAAGGAATAATGTCATTCACAACAATATAAAGGCTGATGCATTTTGGAAAATATCGGACAACCGAAAGTTTCATGTCCGCCCCAAGGCGATGAATAAAAAACAGTTGGCCCGCAACCCCTCCGGTGGAGTTTCCGAAAAATATTGCTATTGGCTCAACGCCGCATATGTCAAAGAAATAATAGAACGAGAAAGTCAAAATGGACTACAAACTACCCAACAATAACGATTTATCTATCCTTGCCGAACCTATCGCACAATACAGCAAGTCGTGCCACACGCCATCACTTTTTGGAGATGAGGTATACTACGGGATGGACGACATTCGCGTTCTTGAACTTTTTGCAGGCGTCGGAGGTTTCCGCATAGGACTTGAACGAGCATCCACTCGTTTTAAAACAATATGGAGTAACCAATGGGAACCCTCCACCAAGCGCCAGGATGCCTCTATCATCTATTGCAATCGGTTTGGAGTCGGCGGGCACTCCAACGAGGACATCAATACGGTAGAAGTTGACGATATACCTGCTGCCGATCTACTTGTAGGAGGATTTCCCTGCCAGGATTATTCCGTTGCGACCACTTTGAAAAACTCCGGTGGTATCGAAGGAAAAAAAGGAGTCCTCTGGTGGCAGATTTATCGCATACTTAAAACCCACGCAAACCCTCCTGCCTATCTTATGCTTGAGAATGTGGACCGTCTGCTGTCCTCTCCAGCCGGGCAACGAGGGCGTGATTTCGCAATAATTCTCGCTTCACTTTCCGATTTGGGATATGCTGTTGAGTGGAGAGTGATAAACGCTGCCGATTATGGAATGCCACAGCGCAGGAAGCGCACTTATATTCTGGCCTACCGCAAGGGTAGTTCCGCCATAGAAAATTGGGATAATCCTTCCGATTGGTTGCTCGAAGACGGGATAATGGCTCGCGCTTTCCCCATATCACCTGAGGCTGAAGTACCGGACACCTTTAAAATTCAGGGGACCTTAGCCGAGATTTCCGAAAATTTCAATAAGGGGAAAACACAGACTCCGTTCAAGAATTCAGGCTTGATGATTGACCGGCAGGTAGTTACCTGTGCAACCAAAGCGTGCTACAATGGCCCGGTACTCACTCTTGGAGATATTCTATTGCCAGAGGCGAAAATTCCGGAGGAATTTTTTATACCGGAGACAGAGATTTCGCGCTGGACCTACCTGAAGGGGAGCAAAAGCGAACGACGTGTCAACAAGGCCACAGGCTTCGAGTATAATTATACCGAGGGGGCAATGACTTTTCCGGATGCGGTTGACCGACCATCAAGAACAATTATCACGGGCGAAGGAGGTCCGGGTGCATCCCGATTTAAACACGTTGTCAAAACAAGCTCAGGACGGTTGCGCCGCTTAGTGCCAATCGAACTTGAGCGACTCAACATGTTCCCCGACAACCACACTGCAGGGTCAACGGACATCAGAAGAGCTTTTCTGATGGGAAATGCTCTGGTTACGGGAATTGTAGAACGGCTGGGAATTGAGTTGTTAAGCCGAATTTCAAGCTGATGCTGGAGAGAATTTATAATGTGGTGTAGGATTGGCTGAATGCGGTTGCGCGGCGGCGGGGGCTTACCTACATTGAGGCCAATATCATCGTGTACTACCTGCAGGTGCCGCTGTCGTGGACAATTATGGCCGGTGTGTGGCTGGGGAGTCCGGTCTTGCGCCCCAGACCTAACGAATTTACTACCGACGGGAGTGGTAAATTTGGCGGCTTAGTGCAAGTCCATGTTCGGGATTAATCGGGATTAATCCCGAAGTGTTTTCAACATGTCGGGCTGGTTTTTACCACCGGATTGGTGGTAAGTTGGCGGGGTGGTGGTAAAATTGGTCAGGATTTTTTGTGGATTTTGCAGGCGGCGTGTCCGGAGCAGACTGTCGGGTACTCGGGATGGCGCGCGAACCATGCGACGGCGTAGGGGCATGAGGCTCCGATTTTACCGCCGCGGCTGAGGATGGTGTCGGCGGCGAGCTCAACCAGCTGCGAGGCGACGCCTTGGCCGCGCAGGGAGGGGTCGACGAAGGTGTGGTCGATGTAGGATACGCCATCGGCGGTGGGGAAGGTTACTTCGGCTATCATTTTGCCGGAGGCATCGTCGGCATAGATGCGGTCGTTTTCTACTTTGAATTCCATAAATCGGGGTTTTTATTTGCTAAACGTCCACGCCGGCGTGCAAGTTGGCTTGGGTGGTGAATTTATTTCTGCGAAATTTGCGGGGGTGGGGCGATTTTTGTAATTTTGTGGACTATTTGATTGAAGATGAAAGAGAAGATAGAAGCTATACGCGCGCAGCTGGCGTCGGCCATTGCAGAAAATGCGGCCGATGTGGAGGCTCTGCGCATCCGATTTTTGAGCAAGAAGGGCGAAATCAGTGCCCTGATGAATGATTTCCGCACTGTTGCGGCAGACCAGAAGCGCGAGCTGGGTCAGGCTCTGAATGAGCTGAAGGCTTATGCGACGGAGCGTATCAACGGGCTGCGCGAGGCGGTTGAGAATGCGACGGCCGGAGCTGATGCGCCGGACTTGACGCGCACGGCGGCTCCGGTGCGCCTTGGGACGCGCCATCCGCTGTCGTTGGTGCGGGAGCAGATTATCGATATTTTCCGTCGCCTGGGCTTTACGATTGCCGAAGGCCCGGAGGTCGAGGATGACTGGCATGTGTTCGAGTCGCTGAATTTTGCGCAGGACCATCCTGCGCGCGACATGCAGGATACGTTCTTCATCGGTCTGCGTCCGGATGTGCTTCTGCGCACGCACACGAGTTCGGTTCAGACGCGCGTGATGACTTCGGTCAAGCCTCCGATCCGCATCATCTGCCCGGGTCGCGTTTACCGCAACGAGGCAATTTCGGCCCGTGCGCACTGCTTCTTCCACCAGGTTGAGGCGCTGTACGTGGACAAGCATGTGACTTTCGCGGACCTGCGTCAGACGCTGCTCTACTTTGCGCGTGAGATGTTTGCGCCGGACACTAAGATTCGGCTGCGTCCGAGCTACTTCCCGTTCACGGAGCCGTCGGCCGAGATGGACATCAGCTGCCAGCTGTGCGGGGGCAAGGGTTGCTCGTTCTGCAAGCACACGGGCTGGGTTGAGATTCTGGGCTGCGGCATGGTGGACCCGGCGGTGCTTGATGCCTGCGGGATTGACTCGCGGGAGTACACGGGCTTTGCGCTTGGCATGGGTGTTGAGCGCATCACGAACCTCAAGTATCAGGTGAAGGACCTGCGCCTGTTCTCGGAGAACGATGTGCGATTCCTGACCGAGTTCACGGCAGCACGATAGAGGCTATGCCGTCGCTGACACAGTTTGCGTTCGTTGGTCTGGGTGGCGCCATCGGTGCCATGCTCCGCTATTTTGTGGAGAGCCTGGGTTTCTTCGATGCCGACAAGTACCTCTACACGCTGGTTGTGAACATCACGGGCTGCCTTTCGATTGGCATTGCTTACGCGGTGATTACGAACCTGGGGTTCAAGCACTGGACCTACGAGCTTGTGATTACGGGCATCATCGGGGGGTATACGACGTACTCGTCGTTTTCGCTGGACTTTACGCTGCTGGTGAAGGACGGGCGTGCGTTCGAGGCGCTGATGTATCTGCTCACGACGGTAGTTTGTACGCTTGCGGGCTGTCTTTCAGGCTATTATCTTACCAACAAGTTATTCAAGCTTCTGGGTTAAATGACGCAGAAAGAGCGCTATAGCGCCATAGTTGAGCGCTTCGAGCAGGAGATGCCGACGCCTGAGACGGAGTTGCATTACGACGACCCGTTCCAGCTGCTGGTTGCGGTGATACTCTCGGCGCAGTGTACGGACAAGCGCGTGAACATGACCACTCCGGCGCTGTTCGAGGCGTACCCGACGGCGGCGAAGCTTGCCGCGGCGACGCCTGATGAGGTGTACGAGTACATTAAGTCGATTTCTTATCCCAACAATAAGGCGAAGGCGCTCGTGGGCATGGCCAAGGCGCTGGAGGAGCGCTTCGGTGGTGAGGTTCCCGACGACATCGAGAGCCTTCTGAGCCTGCCGGGCGTAGGACGCAAGACGGCAAACGTGGTGCTGTCGGTGGTGTTCAACCGGCCGGCGATGGCGGTGGACACGCATGTGTTCCGCGTAGCCGAACGCCTGGGGCTTACCACGCGCAGCAAGACGCCGCTGAGCACCGAGACGAAGCTCACGAAGCGGCTGCCGGAAGAGGTGATTGCCAAGGCTCACCACTGGCTGATTCTGCACGGGCGCTATGTGTGCAAGGCGCGCAAGCCACAGTGCGAGGGATGCTTCTTAGCGGATCTGTGCCGCCACCGCCAGCGGGAGTTGGCCAAGGAGGAGCGTGCGGCCAAGAAGAAAGGGTAGGTGTCAGGTGTTAGGTTTTAGGTGATAGATTTTAGGTTTCAGGAGTTTCAAATTCAGCAAATTACACAATTATGGAAGGCAACGAGCTGTTTATTTTCTCGATCAACGAGGACAGTCTGTTCATCTTCACCATAGAGGTTTTGGGGACGATAGCGTTCGCGATTTCGGGTATCCGCCTGGCGGCGGCGAAGCGCTTCGACTGGTTCGGGGCGTATGTTGTCGGTCTGATCACGGCCATCGGGGGCGGAACGCTGCGCGATGTTCTGCTGGGCATACCGGTTTTCTGGATGCAAACGGGTATGTACCTGGCAGTTACGTTCATTTCGCTGGCGACGGTGATTGTGTTCCGCAAGGCGCTGGTGAAGGGTATGCGTACGATGTTCCTCTTCGACGCCATCGGCCTGGGGTTGTTCGTGGTGGTTGGCATCGAGAAGACGTTCAACGCGGGCTATCCGGCGTGGGTTGCCATTGTGATGGGCATCATCACGGGCTCTTTCGGCGGCATCACGCGCGATATCCTCATCAACGAGGAGCCTCTGTTTTTCCGCAAGGATATCTACGCGACGGCGTGCCTGTTCGGAGGCATCATGTACTGGCTGCTGACGTTCATTCCGGGTATCAACGCGTTGATTCCGCAGCTGGTGTGCGCCATCTCAGTGGTGGGCCTGCGCATTGTGGCGGTTCATTTCAAGTGGCATCTGCCCATCCTGGCCGTTAATCCCGAAGACCTGCCGGAGGAGAATATATGAGCAGCGGGAGCCCGGGCGAGAGCAAGTTTGCGCACGCGATGCAGTTTGTGCGCTACTGCATCGTGGGGGTGCTGAACACGCTGGTGACCATGGGTGTGATTTATATCTGCAAGTCGTTCCTGGGCATGAACCTGTATGTGAGCAACCTGCTGGGCTACGCTGCCGGCATCGCGAACTCGTTTGTGTGCAACCGTAGCTGGGTTTTCGCCAGCAACGGGCATGCGGGGCGTCAGCTGGTGCGCTTTGCGTGCGGGGCGGGCGTCTGCTACCTGCTGCAGCTGTGGGTTGTGTGGATGCTGACGGAGTCGCCGCTGGGCGAGTTCAACTACCTCATTGCGGGCATTGTGATTTCGGGCTACGGCATTGCGACGATATTGGGCAACGTGGTGTACACGCTGGCCTTCTTTGTGTATAACCGCCTGATTACCTTCGCACAAGAGGATGAGTGAGCGGCGGAACTACTACCCGAACATGGACCTGCTGCGGTATGCGCTGGCCCTGGGGGTTATGGTTGCGCACTACAACGAGCTCGGCGGCCACGACGTCCCCTACCCTATCACTTCGTTCGAGAGCGTGGGTGGATTTTTTGCGCTGAGCGGGTTCCTGATTTACCCCTCGTTTGAGAAGCACCGGGCGCTCGGCGACTACCTGCGGAGGCGTGCGCGGCGAATCTTGCCGCCGTACTTTTTCATTGTGCTCACGTGCGCGGTGGGGTTGGTGTTTGCGAGCCCGCTGCCTGCGGACCTGTACTTCGGCTCGGGTGGATTCTGGGGTTACCTCGGGGCGAACCTTACTTTCCTGAACTTCCTGCACCCGGACTTGCCGGGAGTGTTCGCGGGGCCGGAGTATCTGCTGCCGGCTGTGAACGGGTCACTCTGGACGATGAAGATTGAGTGGTGTCTCTACCTTAGCGTGCCGTTGGTGGTGTGGCTGGTGAGCCGCTTCCGCTGGAACCGACGGGCCACGGCGGCTGCCATAGCGGTGCTGTCCATCGCCTACCGGCTGGTTCTTGAACTGCTGTACGAGCGGACGGGGAATCCCTGGCTGGAGGTGCTCTCGCGGCAGTTTTTCGGCCAGCTGAGCTATTTCTACATGGGTGTGCTGATTTACCTCTACCGCGACGCGTTCAAGCGCCGGTTGCTCGGATGGGGCATTGCCGGGCTTGTGCTGTACCTGTGCGCGGGTGCGTTGCCGGGCGGCGGGACGGTTGTGGCGCCGGTGGCCATCGCCATCCTGGTGCTGGCCATTTCGCTGACGGAGCGCACTCCGGGCCTCCTGCGCCATCGCCACAATGTTTCCTACGAAATGTATCTCTTCCACTTCCCTGCTATTCAGCTGCTTATCTTCACCGGGCTGAATGAGGGGCCGGAATGGGCGTCGTTCGGAGTGATGACGGCTGCTGTTGTGGGGCTGTCGGTGGGATGGAACCGGGCGTGGCTCTATTTGAGAAAGAATAACCGAAAAAATTTGCAAGCGATATGAAAAAAGCGGGACTTGTGGGCGGCATGGGGCCGCTCTCGACTATTCCTTATTACCAAGGCACCGTCTACGGTGTGCGGGCACGCACGCGCGACGATTTTTTCCCGGACCTGACCATTGAAAGCGTGAATGTTTTCGAGATTCTGGAGATGTGCGCCCGCGAGGACTATGAGGCCATCACTGAGCGACTTTTGGGGGCGGTGCGCAATCTTGCGGCGGCGGGTTGCGACTTTGCGGTGCTGACGGCGAACACGTCGCACATCGTTTTCGACCGTCTGCAGGCGGTCAGTCCGCTTCCGCTGCTGAGCATCGTTGAGGCGACGGCACGCGAGGCGGTGCGACGTGGGGTGCGGACGGTGGCGCTACTGGGCACCCGCTTCACCATGACACGCGATTTCTACAAGCAACCATTTGTGCGCGAGGGAATCAGGGTGGTTGTGCCGACGGCCGAGGAGATGGTGGCCGTGGACCGCGCAATCACCGAGGAGCTGGAACTGGGGATTGTACGGGATGAGACTTTGGCTCGCTTTCAGGGCATCATCGAGCGGATGGCGCGGGAGGATGGCGCCGAGAATGTGATTCTTGGTTGCACGGAACTGCCGCTGCTGCTCAACGACGCCAACAGCCCGATTCCCTGCCTTAACACGGTGGAGATTCATGTGGCGGAGATTGTTGAGTGCATAATGCATAATTCATAATGCATAATTTTTGCTTCGCAAGCGCCTAAAGGGATTGGGGGCTGAAGCCCCGTACGGGTACAAACCGCCTGCGAAGGGCGCCGGGGCTGCGTTGAGACCCATTGTGGCGAGCGGGAGCTCGCCACCTCCATGCGTTGCGGCACCCGGGCGGTCGGGAGCTCGCCACCTCCATGCGTTGCGGCACCGTGGGCGGTCGGGAGACCGCCC
>CAYNHP010000067.1:8929-11520 GCA_964397235.1 uncultured Bacteroides sp.
CGGGAGCTCGCCACCTCCATGCGTTGCGGCACCGTGGGCGGTCGGGAGACCGCCCCTCCTAAAGGCGATTGCGGCGGGAGATTGCCGCCTATTTATTCTTTGGCTTTGAAGGCGGCGGCGTAGGCGCGCATTTGCTTGAGCATGGCCACGAGGCCGTTGCTTCGGATGGGCGAAAGGTGCTCGGCCAGGCCGATGTCGTTGATGAAGTGGAGGTCGGCGGCGAGGATTTCGTCGGGGGTGTGCCCGTCGAGGACGTCGACGAGCATGGAGATGATGCCCTTGACGATGATTGCGTCGGAGTCGGCGGCGAAGTGGAGCCGGCCCTGGTCGTCGCGCTGAGCGTCAAGCCACACCCGGCTCTGGCAACCTTCGATGAGGCGGTCGGGGGTCTTGAGGGCGTCGTCCATAGGGGGCAGTGCGTTGCCCAGGTCGATGATGTATGCGTAGCGGTCCATCCAGTCGTCGATGTCGGCAAATTGCTCGACGAGTTCGCGCTGGGATTCTTCAATAGTCATTCTCAGTAGGGTTTTTCTTTGTAGACGACGTTGAGGACGGTTGTACCGACGGCGTTGAGCGACACGGGGTCGATGTTGTCCATGTTGTCGTCGTGGGTGTGCCAGGTGGGCGGGAAGTTTGATGTTTCGACGTTCATTGTTTCGACGATGTTGGTTGTCGGGATGCCGGCTTTGGCCATGAACACGTGGTCATCGATGATTGAGCCGCCGATTTCGTCGATGAATATATCGTTGAAACCGAGGGCATTAGCTTCGGCCCAGACCTTGTTGGTGGATGTTTGGGCGTTTGAGTTTGAGAAGTATTCGCGGTGGAAGCGCGCGTCGCGACCGCCGACCATGTCGAGGAGGATTGCGTAGATGGGGCGGTTGTCCTTGTTGTAGGGCTGCATGCTCTCGGTCCACATCTGCGTTCCGAGGCACCAGGTTTCGGCGTTGTCGGAGAAGCCTCCGCTGTTGCCGTAGTCTTCGCCGTCGACGAACATTATGTCGACGCCGACAGCCGGGGCTTCGAGGGCGAGATTTCGGGCTATTTCGAGGAGGACGCCGACGCCGCTGGCGCCGTCGTTAGCGCCGAGGATTGGCTCGTTGGGGCGGTCGACTGACATGTCGGCCCAGGGGCGTGTGTCCCAGTGGGCCATGAGCATGATCCGGCGGCTCTGCTTGGGGTTGAATACACCTATTATATTTGAGAGGGGAAGGACGTCGCCGTTGAATGCTGCCATTTCGCCTTTCTGGACGATGACTGAATCGGCGTAGCGGCCGAGCTGGGCGGCGAGGTAGTCGGCGCATGCCTGATGTTCCGGAGTTCCGGGTACGCGGGGGCCAAAGTCGACCTGACGTGCTACGTAGGCGTAGGCGCTGTCGGCGTTGAACTGCCCAAGCACTTTGACCGGGGCTTCGGAGGCCGAGGTTTTCCCGGTCTTTGCGCCGCAACTCGAGCAAAGGAGAAGCAGCGCAGAAAATAGTGTGGTAACAATTCGTTGCATAGTCGAGGTTTAAGACGGCGCAAAGTTACAAAATTGTTACAAACCCAACAAGAAAAAAGCACAATATTTTCAGATTTAACATTAGGTGTGGTTAGGAGGGTGTGTGGCAGGGTTTTAACATATGTGAAAACACTGTAACAGGATTGTAACAAGCGGGGCTTTCGGGATTTATAGGGAGGGATGGTGATTTGGCTTGTTTTTCGATTTTGCCGAGTGCTTGGGACGCGAAACAGCAAGCCCTCTAACTTATTGAAAGTTAGAGGGCTCGCCCTGTACCCGAACCCGGGATCGAACCGGGATGGGTTTCCCCACCGGTGTTTGAGACCGGCGCGTCTACCGATTCCGCCATTCGGGCTTTGCGTTGCAAATTTACGAATTTTTCTTTGTTTGGACAAATTTTTCTTTTGGTTCAAGGAGCAACCTCCTTGAACCAAACCCCAGGCTACGCTGCGCTTCACCTGGGGCTAATCACAACGACGCCCGTGCGGGGCTCGCATGCGGGCGATTGTGGCGAGCGGGAGCTCGACGGCTCCATGGGGAATGAAAAAGGGCGTGCCGGAGCACGCCCTTTCTATGGATGGGACTGTTGATTAGTCGAGGTGGGGACCGGCGGCGACGAGTTTTTCGCCGGCGGCGTTGTTGGTGTATTTCTTGAAGTTCTTGATGAAGCGTTCGGCGAGGTCCTTGGCCTTGGCGTACCATTCTTCGGGGTTAGCGTAGGTGTCGCGGGGATCGAGGATCTTGGGATCTACGCCGGGGAGTTCGGTGGGAATCTGGAAGTCGAAGATGGGGAGTTCCTTGGTGGGAGCCTTGAGGATTGCGCCGTCGAGGATTGCGTCGATGATGCCGCGGGTATCCTTGATGGAGATACGCTTGCCGGTTCCGTTCCAGCCGGTGTTCACGAGGTATGCCTTTGCACCGGAAGCTTCCATGCGCTTAACGAGTTCTTCGGCATACTTGGTGGGGTGGAGTTCGAGGAATGCCTGGCCGAAGCAAGCGGAGAATGTGGGGGTGGGTTCGGTGATGCCGCGCTCGGTACCGGCGAGCTTGGCGGTGAAGCCGCTCAGGAAGTAGTACATGGTCTGCTCCT
>CAYNHP010000068.1:0-11362 GCA_964397235.1 uncultured Bacteroides sp.
TCGTCCGTGATGTCAATAGTGCGGTTAAGAAGCTCTGCCATTGCATCCTGGAACCCAAAAAAATTGTTGGCCGACTCAAGGAGAGGGATATTATCCCAGTCAAAGTCCACGCACAGGTCCACATCGCTTTGGTCCGTGAAGCGGGGAGTGAGAATGGACCCGAACACCCATAGCTTGCGAACATGGAACTGTTTGCACAATTCTATGATTCGGTTCAAGTTCAATTCTATTAGTTTCATATCTCAAAAATGCGGAAAAAGCCCACAGGCCAAAAGGTCTGAAGGCTTTTCCTGTGTGTCGGGGTGAGAAGACTCGAACTTCCGACCTCCACGTCCCGAACGTGGCGCGCTAACCAACTGTGCTACACCCCGATTGGCTATGCGGGTGCAAAGTTAGTGAAAAATCCACGTTTTTGCAAGCGCATAGCGAATAATTTTTTAAATCGAAAGCCTCCGGAGCGTGTTCAGCAGCTCGCGGTTGATGGGTTTGTCGTTCTTGATGGCCTTTGTGAAAGGAACATACACAATTTCGTCGTTCTTGATGCCGATCATCACATTGCGCTGGTCCTCCATCAGGGCATCGATGGCTGCGGCGCCCATGCGGGAGGCCAGAATGCGGTCGTGAGCCGTCGGAGAGCCGCCGCGCTGCAGGTGACCCAGGATGGACACGCGCACGTCGTAGCCCGGGTACTCGTTCTTCACACGCTCAGCCAGGCCCATAGCGCCGCCGGTCACGGGGCTCTCGGCTACCAGCACAATCGACGAGTTCTTGCTCTTGCGGAAGCCGTTCTGGATCAGTTCGGCCAACTGGTCGACCTCGGTAGAGATTTCCGGAATGATGGCAGCCTCAGCGCCTGAAGCGATAGCGCCGTTGAGGGCAAGGAAGCCCGCATCGCGGCCCATGACTTCGATGAAGAAGAGGCGTTCGTGGCTGGTTGCGGTGTCGCGGATCTTGTCCACGCACTCCATAATCGTGTTCAGCGCCGTGTCGTAGCCGATGGTGGTGTCAGTGCCGTAAAGGTCGTTGTCGATAGTGCCCGGAAGGCCTATGATGGGGAAATTGAACTCATTGGCAAAAATACGCGCACCCGTGAGCGAACCGTCGCCGCCGATAACCACCAGCGCATCGATTTCGTGGCGCTTGAGCACATCGTAGGCCAGCTGACGACCTTCCGGCGTGGTGAACTCCTTGCAGCGGGCAGTTTTCAGAATCGTGCCGCCCTGCTGGATAATGTTAGAAACGTTTTGAGTCTTGAAATCCACGATTTCGTCCGTAATCAGACCGCGGTAGCCGCGGTAGATGCCCTTAACCTTCAGGCCGCTGAAAATAGCCGAACGGGTCACGGCGCGGATTGCGGCGTTCATGCCCGGAGCGTCGCCTCCGGAAGTCAGAATGCCAATACACTTGATATCTGCCATAGCTTAGTTAGTATTATCGAATTGAATTCCAAAGATAGTGAAAAAATTTGATATTCAACATAACAGCGAAAAATTATTTCCATAACATCAAATTTTTGACGCGCTTAAAACGTTGAAGCATAATAGAATATGACTCCGGTCAAAAATTTCCCCGAAAAAAGTTGCCGAAAAATTTGGAGGAATCGAAATAAGTGCGTAACTTTGCATCGCTTTTGAAAACAACGCGGGGTGTAGCTCAGTTGGTTAGAGTACGCGTCTGGGGGGCGTGAGGTCGCTAGTTCGAGTCTAGTCACCCCGACTAATTCAAAGCAAGGCTTACCGAGGCTTCGGCCCCGGTAAGTTTTTTTATGCCCGTATCATATGGGGATTCAACGCATTCGAGTCACAGGTACTATCACCACCTCCTCGGCCCACGAGGCCCGCGTTGACCCTGCGGGCGCCCCCGGCTCTTGCGTTTGGCCGCCGAACCCTCCCGCAGATTCAGGCCCTTGTAGGCGTCCTTCAGCACCTTGCCGGTAACCTCAAAAGTAGTATTCACGCTCCGGCCAGGATTCTCCAGGTTGTGCGACATGAGCCAGTGGTAAATCTCCGGAACATACAGCAGCCGCTCGTGCCCGCGGTGGTCCAAGCCCTTCACTTTCGTGTACACCAGCCGTGGTGCCCGGTCCGGTGCCTTACGCATCCTTTCCACCATCTTATCAGTCTGAGCGATAGCCTTTTCGCGGTCGTCCATCCCACGTATTACCCAAAGCGGCACAGCGTTCAGAGCCGCAGCCTCGCCCTTGGTCAGCGCCCCTGCCAGAATCACCGCAGCCGCGATGCTGTCGGGGTGCGCCGCAGCAAGATCCGCCACGCCGTTGCCGCCCATGCTCATCCCGATGGCATAGATGCGGTTGGAGTCGATGTTGAGGCGCTCCATCACCCATTCCACATCCTTCCACACCTTGGCCGCGTCCCAGCGGTCACCCGTAGTCTGCGGCGCCAGCACCACAGCATCCAGGCTCAATCCCGATTGCAGCGCATCGATTGTCCCGAAAAAGTCAACATCCTTCAGGTCCTTACCCGCCGAACTGCGGCTGTGGAGCGAGATAATCAGGGGCAGGGCAGTGGAGGTCGAATTGGGCTCGTAGAGGACAAAATTATATCCGCCGGCCACCTCGTCGGTGTGATAAGTGACACTACCGGCCCCGTAACAGGCCACAATAGCCAGAAGAGCCATCGCAAAAATCAAAAATCGTTGCATAATCAATAAATTTCCTCCCCAAAATTACAAAAATTCGCCCACCCCGCCAACCCCTGCGGGTGTACAAAGTAAGGGTCCGGAAGCTCACGCGTCCGGACCCGTCGATAGCAGACTGTAAAACCGATGCTATCTTCCTTGCACTAACCTAAAATACTTATTTAACCTCGGTAATTTTTACTTCGTCGACCAGCGCATGGTTGGTGTTGATGTTCATATTCTCGTTCTTATCCAAGAAGGAGATGCTTAGGATGTGCTTACCCTTGCTCAAGGGTGTCTTAATGGAGTTAGTCCAGCCCCAATCGTTCCAGTTGCCGCGCCCGCGATGAGGCATGACCACGATGCCTGCGTCGCGCCCATCAATGAGGATGGTGCGGATTGCGCAGCGGTTCTCGGTGTTTACCGGCCCGTTGCCGTTGGCGTAGCGCAGAGCTATGCTGTAGGTGCCGTCGGCGGGGATGTCCACCGGAACATTGATTGCAGGTGTCGACTTGTCCAGTTCGACGAAGCCTTCGCCGCGATAACCGGCGATTTCTGATTCAGGAACATATACGATTTCGTTTGACGTCGGGAGGAGGCCCTCGCCGGGCATCTGAACAGTGATACTCCCGCGGTTTGACCGAGGTTCCGATGCAAAGCCTTGTATGCCGTTTTCAGCAACACCGATGACCTGATATTCCCCCGGAATGTCCGCATCGAAAGTCGTTGACGTTGTTTGTGCCACCGCACGTCCGTCGCGGACCACGATGTAGCAGCCGATGTACTCAATAGGATTCCAGCAAAGTGTGTTTTCCTCAAACCAAGTGATAGGCGTAAGCGGCGATTTTCATTCGCCACTTTATTTACCCCGATGGGGGTGATTTCGTTGTCGGCCATAGTGATGACGATATTCATGTGACCCTTGGCCTTCGAGGCCGGAATGTACGGGGCCTGCTCCTTGCCGTTGACGGTGAAACTCTTCACTACGTTGCCGTAGCCCTTTACCTCGATGTCCAGCACAGCGTCGCGGTACTTGAAATTGCTCAGACGCAGGTCGCCGCTGAGCGCCTTGGGCACGAAGGGATGGAACGCCAGGGCATCCTTCCCGAACTCGATGCCGAAGAGAATCTTATGCGTCAGGGCCAGGTTCCCGCTCAGGCACCAGAGCATGTTGGAGCTGTTGAGTTCGGTGTAGATGTCGCCGTTGTCGAGGTTGAAGTTCTCCTTATTCGTGCAGAAAAGTGCAGCCGGGCGCACAATCGCCCCGATGCCTTCCAGCACACCCTGCTCATTGCCCGCCTTGGCGTTGGCAATGGCCCACCAGCAGCCCACCCAGGGCCACAGGGAGTTGTTATGGTAGCTGGGCATGTCGGCGATTTGCGGGTAGAAAATCGCCGCACCGAAGGGCGTGGTGGGATTATTTGCTGTAATGCTGCGCGCACGCTCAGCGTCGGCCACATCCCACATGATGGCCAGCGACTCCCCGAGGGTTTCCGCGCGCGGGTTCATAATCAGGTTGTCGCGCCCGTAGAGGTACATGCCGTAGTAGCCCTTGTCGGCCATCCACAGGTGCTCGTTGATGCCGTCGACGATGCGTTGGGCCATCGCTGCAGCTTTCCGGGCCTCCTCTTTGTGGCCCAGCTCGGAGGCAATGTCCGCCAGCACCTTCCACGCCTGCGCATGGACAATCGAAGTCGACAGCGCCTCGGTGTTGAAAATGTCGGCGCACTGCATCCACTTTGGGTGGCTCTGCTCGCGCCAGTCGATGAACGACGTCTCGCCCTTGACCAGGCCGGTTTCATGGTCGTAGACCGTCGCGGCGTCTGTTTCCAGCGAGCGCTTGATTATGGGGAAGATATATTCCAGCCAGCGGCGGTCGCCGGTCACTTTGTACACCTCATAGGCAGCTACGGCCCAGATTTCGCGGTCGGTCGACACGGGCCATGCGCCACCGCTGCCGGTGTCCTGAATGATGCGTCCCAGAGGGTCCACCTTCTTCATGAGCGAAATCATCGATGCCTCCGGTTGCAGGTAGGCCATCGAAAGGAGGATAGAGTAGCTCACGTCGCGGGTCCAGACTCCCGACCATTCCTTGCCGGTGCGCAGGGTGGTGTCCGGCTCAACGGCGTTCACCATTTCGTCCAGGGCCATGTTGTAGACCGCCTCCTGGAGCGTGTTGCCGGTCGAAAGGGCTGGGTAGGGCGTGAGGTCGTTTTTCTTGGTCCACTCCTTGTCGATGGGCATGAAGTAGCCCGGACGTGCGGAGTAGGTCGATGTGATGCGGTAGGGCGACGGAGCCGTGGCTATGAATTCGCCTTGGAAAATTGTGTCGCCGGACCAAAGGTAAGCGTCAGTGACGACAATGTCCCCGGCATAGGCCACCGAGCCCATTGCCATCACGACGCATATCATATTAGCGATAATACGATTCATTGTTGATTGCCTTAATGTTTAAGGTTTAAAGTTTAAGGTTTAATGGGATGAGTTTAAGGTTTAATGTTTAGGGTTTAAGGGATGATGATGCAATACTTGCAGTAACTTAATCTCATAATCTCTTAATCTTATATTCCTAATCATTTAATCTCTCATCTCAATCTCCTAATCCCTTAGATCTTAGCCAGCTTGATGGCGCACCCGCCGCTGCGCCCCTGAGGAATGTCAAGCACCGTCGCGCTGGTAACGTCGCGCTGCTCGATGATCACAGGGTAGGGGTTCGTATCGTAGTGAGCGTCCTCACCGTCGCGGTAGATGGTCGCGCGGTAGGTTGCGCCCGGATCCAGGAAGTTCAGGGCAATGTGTGCGGTGCGGGCTTCATCGCCGGTCGCACTACCGACATACCATGTGTCCTGGCCTTTGCCTTTGCGCGCCGTGGTGACGTACTTGCCGATTTCCGCCTCCGGGTAGCAGGTCTTGTCCCAGTCGGTGGGACAGTCGCACACGAATTGGAACGGCCCCGGGTTTGCCTCGTAGTTTTCAATTTCGTCGGAAGCCATCTGCAGAGGAGAGTAGAGGATTACGAACAGAGCCAGCTGCTTGGCAAGGGTGGTGTTGACATGTGTCTGAGGCACCACCGGGTTCTCAAAGCGGAAAGTAACGGGAGTGAAGTCCATTGGTCCGGCTAGCCCGCGTGTGAAGGGCAGCGTGATGGTGTGCGAGGGCGGATTTCCACCCTCCGGGTTCCACGCATCGTACTCCTGACCGCGCACACCCTCCTGCGTCATCAGGTTCGGGTAGGTGCGCTGCAGCCCCGTGGGCATCACCGGCTCGTGGTTGTCGATGGCCAGGCGATGTTTGGCCGCCGTTTCGATGACCTTGCGATAGTGGCGCACGCCGAACTGGCTGCTGTGCAATTCCTTGTCGTCGAGCATGTCGCCGACATATCCGGTCTTGACGTAGTGCATTCCGTTGTCGGCGTAGAGTTTCATGCCCGCTTCCATCTGCTGCTCATAGTTGGCGATGCGGCCGCCCGTTTCGTGGTGGCCGATGAGCGCCACGCCCTTTTCGCGTCCATACCGGTTGAGTTCGGCTATGTCAAAGTCCTCGTAGGGCCGAGTGAAGTCGAAATTCCAGGTGGCCCAGTCGTGGTTCCACCCCTCCACCAGCACGCCGCCGAAGTTATGGCGGGCGGCGAAGTCCATGTAGCGCTTCACATTCCCGGTGGTAGCGCCGTGGTTCGGACCGGCCTCCCACGTAGCCGTACGCATATGGTAGCACCACCAAACGCCAATGTAGCGCTGAGGCACGCAGAACTCCGCCGCATCCTCGATGGCGCACGGCTCGTTGAGGTTCAGCATGATGCGGCTCAGGGCCATGTCGCCGGCATTGTCAGCGATGATTACCGTGCGCCAGGGCGACACGCGGGTGTCGGTGACAAACACCTTCTCGCCGCTCTGCCAGGGCGTGAGCTCGGCCTTGAGCTTGTTCGTGCCGGGAGTGGCCTGCAGGTTCAGGGCGGCGTAATCGGTAAGGTTGGCTTCGTGGATGGCCATATGCGTGCCGTCGGCGCACACTATGGTCAGCGGAGTGCTCACCTTCCCGATGCTGTCCAGCGGGAGCTTGCGGAAGATGGCCTCATAGAAGCGATAGCCCTCCGAGGGGATGCTCCAGGTGGTGGGACACTCGTTGAAGGCGAACTCGGTCGTTTCGTCCATAATCACAAAGTCCTGCAGCGTCTCCTGGCGTGGGAATTCGTAGCGGAAACCGATGCCGTCGTCATACACACGGAACACCACATCGATAACGCGCCCGGGCGCAACTTCGGGCTGCTCAAGGCTCACGCGCAACTCGTTGTAATTGTTCTCGATGGCCGACTCTTCGCCCCATACCGGCGTCCAGGTTTCACTCCGGGCAGCACGTGCAGTCTTTTTCACTGTCATCCCGTCGGTAAAATCCGGTGCATCTTTGAGCTTGAGGCCCAGACATGAGGGGCAGATGAGCGTCTGACCGTTGCGGGCCACCGAGTACTGCGCCTTGCCGTCCTTGATGTCGAACGTAAGCTTCACATTCGAGTCAGGCGAAGCTACCTCCTGCGGCGCGGCATACACCGTACCCGCTACACCCATCATCGGGATGAAGAGACATATGAGATATTTATGCATAGCTGCTTACTTGAGTGGAGTCACGTGGATTATGTGCTTGTTCCCGTCGATGACAACCTTGTAAGTGCCGCTTTCGGTCACCAGCCACTTGTTGTCGGGGTTGCCGTTGGGCATCAGGGCGATTTCATCCGACTTCACGCCCTCGGAGTTGATGATCGTTCCGCCGGCGACGGGCATGATGAACGCCCCGCCCCAGTTGCCCGGCTCCATGGGGCACTTGAACTCGCCCTCGTTCAGCACGCCGGTGTATTCGAAGGTGTTGTCGGCGATTTTGGTCATCGCTACGGGGTTGTCGATGTTCCAGTCGGCGGGAGTTGCATTGCCAACCATCCAGAGATTTTCAATCTGGTAGGGCTCAACGGGAATTTCAACCACGTTGAGTTCTTTATCATTGCTGCAGGCGCTCAGAAGAACTATAGCGGCGAGTATGAGGAAGTTATATAGTTTCATGGTTAATGTTGTCGGAGATTAATAGCCGGGATTTTGGATGAGATTGTGATTGGTGTCGATGGCCTTGCGGGGCACGGGGAAAATGGCCGTGTGATTATCGGCATCAGCCTGCTTGTCCCACCAGGAGCCACTGTTGAACAGGCCGAAGCGGACGAGGTCGGTGCGACGGCGGCTCTCGGCGAAGAACTCGCGGCCCCACTCGTCCAGAAGTTCCTGTTCGTCCAGCACGGCGCTTCCTTCGGGGGCGTAAAGCGCGGTGGCCCAGGCTTCGGAGGGGTAGTTGCGCTTGCGCACGCTGTTGAGAAGCCTGGCAGCTGCAGCGGTGTCGCCGCTGCGGAACTTGCATTCGGCCAGTGAGTAGATAACCTCCGCAAGCCGGATCTCCACGCAATCGGACTCAATCTGGCCGGCGTCCTCGTCGCCATAGAAGGGATACTTGGCGAAGTGATAGCCCGAGTTGTGGTCGCCCGTCTGCAGGTTGCTGGTCTTGTCTTCGGGCCACTGGTCATCCTCCAGGCCGCTGAACATTCCCACTGCGTCACGGATATTGAGCTCATAGTTGCCGTAGGGGTCGGTCACAAACTCTTCACCTTCCTTAAGCGAGGGGAGTTTGCCGAAGATGAACAGGCCTTCGCGGCTGCTGTTGCCAAGATTGCGGTAGAGTTTCAGACGCACGTCCTGGGGATATTTGCGGAACTTCTGCACCGTGCTCCCCAGCGAGTAGGAGTAGAGGTTCCCGTTGAGGTCATAGCTCGGTGTGCATGCATATTTGCAGTTGTGGTCGCCGGCCTCGGCCTTGGTGTCGCCTACATAGTAGCGGAACTGCGAGGGAGTGCTCCACCAGTAGGTGTCGCCTTGGTAGTGCCAGAAAGTATAACCCTGCGAGGCGGGGAAAGCGAAGATAACTTCGGCGCAATTCTCGTTGTTCCAGTCGAAAGGAGCGTCCCAGCGGTCGGCCAGCGAGTAGGAGCCGAATTCGCCGTTGAGGATGCGCTGAGCCCAGCTTGCACAGTCGGCATAGCGGTCGGTACCGATCCATGCCTGAGCGTTGAGGTACAGGCGCACCAGCAGCGCGGCCGCTCCGGCCTGATTCCACTGCGCCTGGTAGATGCCGTTGCCCTGGTCGCCTATTTTGGTGGTAAGCAGATGCACACATTCGGTGAGTTCTTCTTCGATGAACGTGAAAAGTTCCTCCGGGCTCACCTGACCCTTGGAGTTGAGGTTCACGTCCTTGCTGATGGCCAGGGGCACATTGCGGAAGCTGTCCAGGAGGCGGATGTAGAACCAGGCACGGAGCACGCGGCACTGCGCCTTGAGGTTATTGAACTCCTCTTCGTCGAAGCCGAACTGCTTGGCCGACAGCGTCTCAAGGTCGTCAATCACATAGTTTGCCTGCATGATACCCTGGAAACAACCGTTCCACTCGGTCTCGATGGTGCCTTCCTCGATGGTCCAGGTGTGGTAGTGGTAGCGGCGCCAGAGGCCTCCGTCGTCCCACCAGCCGTCGCGCGAGGGGGTGATGAGCTGGTCGGCCGTCAGCTCGTTGAGCACGTGGCGGCTCTGGATGCTCCAGAATCCGTGCTCGAAGGGGCGGAATACGGCGCGGATCACGTCGTTCTTTGTGTTGTAGTAGTTCTCGGACGATACCTGGTCGTAAACCGTCTCGTCGAGGTTGGTGCAGCCGGTCAGGGTGCTCAGCGCAAGGGCAGCCGCAGCGATGTATTTAATAGCTTTCATTGTTAGTCAAGGTTTGGGTTTAGAAGTCCAGTTGTACGCCGAGGATGAACTGACGGCAGGAAGGATAGTAGGTTCTCGAACCTGTGGCGCCCGGTGTCAGGCCGTTGGTCTGGAACGAGGCGGGGTCTACTCCGCTGTACGACGTGATGGTGAACAGGTTCTTGCCTGTGAAGGTAAGGCGCACAGAGTCGATGAAGCGGCGGTTGATATTGAACGTATAGCCCAGCGTGAGGGCATCGAGCTTCACATAGTCGCCCTTCTCAAGGTAGTAGTCGGTAACTTCCTGGCTACCCTTGAGCACGTCGTACTTGGTGTAGGCCTTTTCCATTACGTTGCCGTTGAACGACTGGTGGCCGTAGTAGAAATCGTGGATGTTGAAGATGTCGTAGCCGAAGGCGCCGCGGAAGAAGAGCGAGAGGTCGATGTTCTTGTAGCGGAAGGTGTGTGTCATCGAGGCGGTGAACTTGGGCAGACCGTTGCCGACAATCTGACGGTCCTCCTCAGTTCCCTCTGAGGCGAGCTTTATGTTGCCGTCCTTGTCGTAGATGGCCCAGTTACCCTTTTCGTCGATGCCTGCGTAGCGGTACATATAAAAGTTACCCAGGCGCTTGCCCTGCTCGATGCGCTGCAGGTTGTGGAAGGGGTAGGGGTCCTCGGTGCCTACCATGTCGTAGTAGTCCTGTCCCACATATTCGGAGTTGCTGAAGTTCACGAACTTATTCTCCATAGTGGCGCCAACGAAGTCGATGGTATAGGTGAAGTCGCGGTTGGTCACGGCATTCCAGCTCAGGTCGAACTCGAAACCGGAGTTGCGCATGGTGCCCACATTGACGAAGGTGGAACTGAACAGGAACGGCGGCACTGACACGTCGTAGTCGCCCAGAAGGTCGTGCTGATGGCGGCTGTAGTAGTTCAGCGAGCCGGAAAGCTTGTTGTTCAGGATAGAGAAGTCGATGCCGAAGTTCCAGTTTTTGGCCTTTTCCCAACGCAGGTCGGGGTTCACGTTCTTGCCCGGGCCCCATACCTGGTAGTACTTGCCCTGATAGTAATAGTAACCGAATCCGCTCATGGTGTTCAGTGACATGTAGTTGCCGAAGTCCTGGTTGCCCGTTTCGCCGTAGTCACCGCGTATCTTGAGCTCGTTAATCCATTCGATGTTGCGCATGAAAGGCTCCTGGGAGATACGCCAGCCCACGGATACGGCCGGGAAGTTACCCCACTTGTGGTTGGCGCCGAATTTCGACGAACCCTCGTGGCGGAGCGATGCCGTGGCGATATAGCGCCCGTTCCAGTCGTAGCTCACGCGGCCGAAGAATGCGATAAGCTTGCAGTCGTTCTTATAGGTGCCCATGCCCACATGACCTTCTTCCACAGCCCACTGGCCCGAACCGAGGTTGTTGGCGCCGAGACCGTCGTTGGGGAAGTCCTTGTTGTCGGCGTTCATGCCGCTGTACTGACTGTACTGATAGGAGTAGCCCAGCATGGCCTTGATGTTGTTGCCGTTGAAGGAGCCGGAGTAGTTGGCCAGCCATTCGAGGCTGCGCTGGAAGCCCTTGGAGTAGCTGCGGGAGCCTTCGCCGTCGTAACCGTTGTTCTGCGCAAGGGTTGAGGTGGAGGGGCGGAACCAATAGTTGAAGTTGGAGTCCTCATGGTCGGCTACGGTCACCTGCGTGTTCAGCGTCTGAGTGGGCCAGCTTTCTTTAGAGAACAACGGCAGAAGGTTCAGCTTAACCGTGGCATCGGTTTCGAGCAGTTTCGTCGTGGCTTTATTGTCCTCTATGGCCATCATTTCAACCGGGTTGTAGCCGGCGGTCTGGCCGGTGAAGTTGGTGTACTGCCCGCGGGTTTCATCCCAGATCGGAGTGGTGGGATTGGCTTCGAGAGCATTGCGGAAAACATCCCACGAGGCCACACGGCGCTCGATTATGCGCGGCGCGATG
>CAYNHP010000069.1:0-11225 GCA_964397235.1 uncultured Bacteroides sp.
CTCGCCACCTCCATAACTTTGATGCCCCATTGTGGCGAGCGGGAGCTCGCCACTTTCAGAACCTCGCACCTCCATAACGATGCAACCCCTTGCGGGTGGCAAGGGGTTGCGAAGAATTTAGGGGGGGTGAGTTAGACGGAGCCTTGGTCGGCGCCTTCGGCGGAGTCGGTGTTAACGCCGGAGGCTTTCTGGGGTTTGAAGATTTTGGAGAGGTAGTTCTCGTTGAATTTCTGGAGTAGCTCCCAGAAGCTGGGGACGAACAGTGTACCGAAGACGGCGTTAACGGCCATACCGAACACTACGGCGGTTCCGAGCGAGAGACGGCTGGCGGCGCCGGCGCCTGTGGCAAAGAGCATGGGCATGATACCGAATACGAACGCGAGGGCAGTCATCAATATAGGACGCAGGCGCACGTTGCCGGCATCTTCCGCGGCCTGGCGTATGGTCGAACCGGCCTTGCGGTAGTCCATGGCGTACTCAACGATGAGGATTGCATTCTTGGCCGCCATGCCCAGCAGGAGGATGATACCGATCTGGGTATAGATGCTGATGCTCTGACTCATGAACATGCAGCCTATTACTGTACCGAGGATGGCCGTCGGGGTGGTGATTACCACGGCGATGGGGTCGGTCCATGATTCATACTGAGCGGCGAGCACGAGGATGGTTATGAACAAGGCCATGAAAAGGGTCATGGTGATTGTGGTGCCGGACTGTGTTTCCTGCAGGGCTTCGCCGGTCCATGCGTAGGAGAAGGATTTGCCCACGCGCTCTTTCATAATCTCCTCCATTGCCTTGATGCCCTTGGATGAGCTTTCGTGCGGGGGTACGGAGGCTGTAACCGAAGCGGTGGTATACATATTATAACGGCTTACCGACGGCTGGCCCATCACTTCCTGAATGGTGGCGAACGAACCGAAGGGAACCATTTCGCCGTTGGCGTTGCGCACGCTCAGGCTGAGCACCTTGTCAATTCGTGAGCGGGAGGCAGCGTCGGCCGACAGGAGCACCTCGTAGGTTCGACCGAACTTTACGAAGTCGTTCACATAGCTTGTGCCCATGAATGACGAGAGCGTCTGGTAAACATCCTCGAGGGTGAGGCCTGACATCTTAACGCGGTCGCGGTCGAGCTTGATGGAGTACTGAGGCACCGTTCCTTCGTAAAGAGAAGTGACGGAAGCGATTTCGGGATAGTCCTTCGCGGCTTCGCGGATAGCATCGATAGTGTTTGCAATTTCATCCGGGCCAAGGTTGTTGATGTCCAGGAGCTGCATCTGGAGGCCGGAAGAAAGACCCAGGCCGGGGATTGCCGGCGGGTTGATGGAGAAAATCACAGCGTCCTGCACCCGGGCACCGATTTCGTCGACCTTGGCGATGACGGCATCGACCGAATTTTCCTTACCCTTGCGCTGGCTCCAAGGCTTGAGGACCACGAAGAACGAGCCCATGTTGCCAGAGGAACCACCTCCGAGGAAGGACGTACCGGCTACCGAGATGACGTCCTGAACCTGCGGGAGCTTGAGAATTTCGGTTTCCACCCTTCGCATGACGCTGTCGGTCCGGTTGATGGCTGCGCCCGTGGGGAGCTGGACGGAAGTCATGAAGTAGCCCATATCCTCGGAGGGGATATAGCTGGTAGGCCACTTGAGGAATCCGAAGAATGCGGCAGCGGCGATAGCGAGGAATACGAGCATGGCCATCACCGGCTTGCGCAGGAGCTTGCCCACGGATGTGTTGTATAAATTACGGACGGCCTCAAAGCCCTTGTCGAACCAGCGGAAGAGGATGAACTTCGACTCAGCGGTGCGCGGTTTCAGGAAAAGGGCGCACATGGCGGGAGTGAAAGTCAAGGCATTGAAGCCCGAGAAGGCCGTTGAAACGGCGATGGTGAGGGCGAACTGTTTGTAGAGCTGCCCGGTGATGCCTGAGATAAATGCCGTGGGGATGAACACCGACAAGAGTACGAGCACTTCGCCAACAACCGGCCCCTGAAGTTCCTCCATAGCCTTTTCGGCAGCCTGGCGCGGGGTCAGCTTTCCTTGGTCAACGATTCGGGAACAGTCCTCGACCACCACAATGGCGTCGTCCACCACGATGGCTATTGCGAGCACCAGGCCGAAGAGGGTCAGCGTGTTCAGCGTAAAGCCGAAGAGCTTCATCACGGCGAATGTGGCCACCAGCGACACGGGGATGGTGAGCATCGGGATAACCACGGCCCGCCAGCTCTGGAGGAAGAACATGATTACAACCATTACGATGAGGGTGGTTTCGAGGAAGGTCACCAGCACCTCGTCGATTGAAGCCGAAACAACTTCGGTGGTATCCATAATGACGTTGTAATGCACGCCCTCGGGGAAATATTCCTGCAGATTCTCCATCTTGGCCTTAACGCGGTTGGCAACATCGATGGCGTTAGCTCCGGGGAGCTGGTACACGCCGATAAGGCCGGCGGTCTTGCCCGATACGTTCGAGGTCATGGAGTAAGATTCGCTGCCGAGGTCCACATCGGCAATGTCTTTGAGCCGGAGCATACCTCCGTCGGCGTCTGTTCTGATTACTATGTTAGCGAACTCGGCACTGTCCGAGAGGCGTCCTTGTGTTGTGAGTGTGTACTCGAACTGCTGGTGTGCGCTGGCCGGAGCTGCACCCACCGTACCGGCTGACACTTCCATGTTCTGGCTTTCGATTGCAGCCATGACGTCCTCGGCCGTAATCTGGCGTATACGCATGCGCTCGGGGTCGAGCCACACGCGCATACTGTACTCACCGCTGCCGAAGGCGCTCACGCCGCCGACACCCTCGATGCGCGAGAGCTCGTTGACGATGTTGAGCTGGGCGTAGTTGGTGAGGTAGAGGCCGTCGTAACGCTCGGGGTCATCGCTCTGAAGGGCCAGGAAGAGGATGATGTTGGACGAACGGGAGTTGACCGACACACCTTGCTGCTTAACGGCGCTGGGGAGCTGAGGCTCGGCCTGAGCGACGCGGTTCTGCACCTTGACAGTGGCCACATCGAGGTCGGTGCCGTTCTCGAAGGTGATTTCGAGGTTGTACGAGCCGTCGGAACCGGAGGTCGAGCTCATGTACATCATGCCTTCGACGCCGTTGACCTGCTCTTCAATGGGCATACCTATGGTCTGGGCTACGGTTTCAGCGTCGGCACCAGGATAGTTGGCGGTTACGAATACTGTGGGAGGTGTGATATCGGGGTACTGGGCGACCGGGAGCGATTTGACCGTGAGCAAGCCGGCCATCAGCATGATGATTGCGAGCACCGTAGCAAAAATCGGGCGGTCGATAAAGAATTTACTGAACATACCTGTGACGATTTATGTGCTTCGGACTACTTGACTAATTCGGGATTCACTTCCATACCGTCGCGCACCTTGAGCAGTGCACGCGTAACGTATTTCTGGTCTGGCAAAAGACCCTTGATGACGATTCGCATCGAGTCGCGCACCTGGTCGCCAATAGTTATAGGTGTGTATACAACTTTGTTCGAATCGTTTACCACATATACATACTTCCCGAGCTGATTTGAGCCGATGGATGCGTCTTTAATCATCAGTGCCTCCGGGAAGGCTTCGAAGGGAAGGTTGATTGTTGCGTACATGCCGCTGCGGAGTTCGCCGTAGGGGTTCTCGACGTGGGCCTGCATCTTGAGCGTCCCGGTGGACGAGTCCACGTCCGGGGCGGTGTAACTCAGGGCGGCCGTGTAGGTGTGGGGTGTGGGTTCGCTGAAAGCCACAGGCACGGCGTTGAAATCGAGTGTTCCGTTCTTTATGGCGCTCTGGAGCGAGGAGAGGAATCCGGCGTCCTCCACAGAGAAGTTGACTGTCATCAGGTGGTCGTCGTAGATAGTGGCAAGCTTAACGGGCGCACCGCTTCCGGCGAGGTATGTTCCGTCGGAGTATATCGAGGTGGACACATGGCCGTCGAACGGCGCACGGACTGTACAGTAAGAGAGCTGAGTCTGGGCGGTCTGGAGGGAAGCCTTGGCGTTGGCCACAGAAGCCGCGGCCTCAGTCATGGAGTTCTCGGCCTGGGCCACTTCCATGTCGCTCACTGCCCCGCTGCTCTGCGCTTCCTTCATGGCGTTGTAGCGGGCGGTGGCGTATTTTAGGGTTGACTCCGCAGTGGCCAGCGAAGCCTGGGCCTGGACCACCTGGTCGCGATAGTTCTTGTCCTCGATGTTGAAGAGCACCGTTCCTTTTTTCACAAACTGCCCTGCCTCGTAGGGGTGCGAGATGAGGTAACCGTCCACTCGGGCCACCAGGTCCACCTCCTTGTCGGCCGTGAGCAAGCCGGGGTAGCTTTTGTGTACTACTACGGAGTCGACCACCGGGAGTGCGACATCGACTGTGGCAACGGGTTCGTGGGGAACTTTAGCGGACTTGTGGCAACCGCCGGCTAAGAGCGAAAGAAGCACCAGCGAAGATGCGCATGTGATGAAAGTCTTCATATATCTGTATCTATTTTTTCAGTGTGGATAATCAATCGTACCATCCGCCTCCAAGGGCCTTGTAGAGGTCTACCAAGGCCATGAGCGCCTCGCCGCGGGCGGAAATAAGTGTATTCTGATAGGAGAGGAGGTTGAGCTGGGCGTCCACCACGTTGGTGAAGTTCGACAGACCCTGCTTATAGAGGTCGAGCGAGAGGTTGACCGACTCCTTGCTGCTGCGTACCACTTCCTTGATGGCTTCGATGTACTTGAGAGTGGCGGTGTATTTGCACAGGGCGTTACGTACCTCCTCGATGGCGGTCAGGACTGTCAGATTGTAGTTGTCGACCTGGAGGTGAAGCTGTTCCTTGGCCTCGGCTAAGGCTGCGTTGCGACCGAATCCGTTGAAGATGGTCCACGACAGGGTCGGGGCGATGGAGTAGGTGAACGAGGGGCCGGTGAAGAGGTCGCCGAAGCGGTGGGCCTGTGTACCTACGGATGCGGCTATTGAAAGGGAGGGCAGATAATCGCGCTTTGCGATGCCGAGCGATGCTGCGGCCACGTCGATGTTCTTCTCGGCCTCAATGATGTCGGGCCTGCGGCGCAGGATGTCGATCGGTACTCCCATGGCGACGAGTTGGTAGTGGCCGGGGAGGTCGCGTTCCTCATAAAGGCTGGCGGGAAGTTCCACGCGGGTGACGCCGAGGAGGACACCGATGGCGTTGTACGACGCTTCGATATTGGCTTCGAGCATGGGCACCTGCGCGATGGTGGAATAGTACAGAGTCCGCGCCTGCTCGACGTCGAGTTTCGAGGCCAGGCCCGTCTTATGGCGAATCTCGGTGATATTCACAATCTGAGCCTGCGTTTCGCCGTGGGATTTAGCTACTTCAAGCTGCTTGCGGTACACCAGCAGCTGAAGATAGTTGGATGCAATTTCGGCCTGGAGGGCTACCATCACCGCGCCGAATTCAGCGCGCGAAACCTTCACCTGCGCATTGCTTTTCTTGACCTGTGCTGTGATTTTCCCGAACACGTCGATTTCCCAATTCATGGTTACGGTTCCGGTAGCGTACTGTGCCACGGAAGCATCGCCGACGGGGCCGGCGACACGGCCGGAAGCGCGCTCGCGGGTCCAGCCCAGGTTCATGTCCAGTTGGGGGAAATAAGCCGCGCGGGCACTGCGGACCTGCGCGCGGGCCATCTCGATACGCCGTGCGGCCATAGCCACGCTGTAATTGCCCTGCTCGCTCATTTCCATCAGCGAATCCAGCAGGGAGTCGCCGAAGGTGCGCCACCAGGCAATGTTGGTAGCCTCCGACGAGGTGGTTGCCGGTACGGCGGAGTCAACGCTCCAGGCGTTGGCAATTCGATGGTTCAGGTATTCGGATTTTACTTCGGCAGAGGCACTTACCGATAAAAATACCGGTGCGAATAAGAGCAGTGCTCTGCGGGCGATTCTATTCAGCATAAGGATGATGGATCGATGTGATTATACATCTCTAACACTCCCGCGGCGTTTTTGCTCAATAATTAAGATACATTAACACACAAGAAACTCCGGGCCGCGGGGACTCGGAGTTTCGGGATTTTATGCTTGGATTCGGGTTATGCGTCGGCTTCGTCGACCTTTTCGGCGGGGTCTACCTTGGCGTTGAGGTCGTCGACCATGGCGCGGAATTCGTCCATGCTGACGGTTTTTTCGTCGAGCGTAACGGCGTCGTGGATGGCGGACATGAGGTTGCCGGTGTAGGCCTGACGGGCAATCTGGTTGCGGGTCTTTTCGTCCTTGAGGAGGTTTTCGGCGTAGTAGTCGGCCATCTGGTCAGCCATCTGAGCAAGGCCATACTGCTGGAGCTGCTGCATGGCAACCATGCGGGCGAAGGTCTTGAGGTCGTCCTCGGTTACCTTAACGTCCATAATCTCGGCAGCCTTGCTTTCAACGATTTCCCACTTGATACCGGGGATGGAGTGCTTCATGCTGTCGGCGGCGCCTTCCTCGGTGAGGTCGGGGTTCTCGCGCTTGATGAGTTTCACGATGAAGGCCTCGGGGAGGGTCATGTTCTTGGCGTAGGTGTCCATGAGGTAGTCCTCAACGGTGCGGGTGAAGAACTGACGGCTGTTGGGAGCCAGAGCTTCCTCAATCATCTTCTTCACGGCAGCCTTGAACTCTTCTTCGTTGTGAACCTTGTCCGGACCGAACACTTTGTCGTAGAAGGCCTGGTTGAGTTCGGCAGGTTTTGCCACGATGAATTCCTTGATTTCGATTTCGAAGTTGCCGCGGGCCTTCTCAACTTCGTCGCGGTTGATGTGAAGCATGGAGGCCAGTTCGGCTTCTTCGCCGTTGCAGGTTGCGTAAGCGTCGAACACAACCTTATCGCCGGCCTTGGTGCCTTCGAATTTCTTGGCTTCTTCCTCGTTCTTGAACAGGAAGGGGGCGAGAATGCCTTCTTCAACAACAATGCCGCCGTCCTTAACGGAACCGTCTTCGTTGAGCTGGCGGATTACGCCTTTTACCAGGGCGCGGTCGGCATAGGTGTCTGAGGGCACCTGGTCGGCAGCCTGCTGGCGCATGGATTCAATCTGCTGGTTCATCATCTCCTCGGATACCTCGATGGTGTAGAAGGGAAGGTGAACATCCTTGTTGATGACCATGTTCACTTCAGGGGCGAAGCCAACTTCGTACACGAAGGTGAAGTCCTTGTCGGCCAGGTCGATTTTGCTCTCGCGTTCTTCGGGGATGGGCTGGCCGAGGATGTCGAGCTTGTTTTCGCGGATATAATTAATGGTGTTGTCAACGGCCAGGTCGTTGAGCACGTGCATCTTCACTTCATTGCCGAAGCGCTTCTGCAGCTGTGCCATTTCTACATGACCCTTGCGGAAGCCGGGAATCTGGCGGGTTTTGCCGATTTCCTTAAGCTCCTGCTTTACTTTGTCGGCATAGTCGGCCTCGTCGATTTTCACGATGATGCGGCCTTCAAGGTCGTTGTTCTTTTCAAGTGTTACGTTCATATTTCAGAGTTTAGTTTGTATTCAGTGTTTATGTCGGTAGGCTGGAGTGGGGTCACTCCATTTGGGGTGCAAAATTAACAAAAATAAAAAAACAACATGCAATCTGTCAGCACTTTAACTTTCTTTAATGCGTATTTCATTGATTATCATGCACCTCCCATTATCAGGGAAGTAGTCGGTTGATGTGTTCCAATTCAGTTATGAAACAACAAAACCACCCAAAAAGATTACTTTTTGCCTTTGAAATCTCCCTATAATCACCCTGAAAAAATGCTTTATAATTTATAATCCACCCAAAAATTGTCCCAATTATGGCTACTTTATCAGCTGTTATAGTACCCGGAAAAGCCCTCAGGGACGGACGTCACAAAGTCCGAATCTCCCTTGCGCACAACGGGCGTACCCGCTACTTTGTTACGAACATCGTAGTGGACAACGCCAGCCAATTTTCCAAAGGGCGTGTCGTCAAACGTCCCGACGCTTCGGCCCTCAACACCAAAATCCGCGCCATTATCCAAAATTATCAGGACCTCATCGACTCCGTCTCTTACCCTGACGGCCTCACTTGTTCTGAACTCGTATCCTGCATCCAGTCGGGCGATCGCGACAAGCACATGACGCTCAAGGATGTTTTCGAGGAATACATCTCTTTCTGCAAGGCCAAGGAAAGTACGAAGTTCATGTATGGGTGCTATTGGAATGTGCTAACCAGCGTGATAAATCCGGCTATGCGCATGGACCAAATCTCATTCACAACCGTCAGAAAGCTGGATGCGGAGTACACCAAACGAAACTACGCTCCGGGGACCATCTTCAACTACATGACTTTCTTCAAAAGTCTCGTAAGGCATGCCATCGATTTCGGTTACGTTCAGTACAAAATCAATCCGTTCATTCAGTACACCTTTCCTACTCCTACCGTTCGTGACAGTTGGTTGACCAGAGATGAAATCATCGCCATTCGCGATTGTAAATGTAAAACGAAACGGCAGATCCGCGCAAGGGATATCTTTATGCTCTCCTACTATCTTGGAGGCATCAATATTGCAGACTTATTCCGCATCAATTTCAAGGATGCGCTGGATAACTTCAAATATGTGCGCAAAAAGACTGAACGGAGGCCAAAGTTAAACACCTATGTCGAATTCGAAATTCCTCAAGAAGCGAAAGAAATAATCCTCAAGTATATGGACAAGGAAGGATATGTCCGTCTTAACTACAGAAGCGTTAGGACCATGACAAACTGCTGTGGACGTGTTTATCCTGCCATTGCCAGAGCCGCCGGTATCAAGCCCTTCATTTACTACTCAGCCCGCAAGTCATTCAGCCAGCACGCTTACGACCTCGGGGTAAACACTGCCGTCATCGATTATATACTCGGCCACAAGTTAGGCGGTACAGGAGGACGCTCCTGCCTATACTCCTATATCTATGTGACGCCGGAGATGGCCACCAAAGCTATTCGTCTGGTGTTGGATAATTTAAAATAATTGCGTACCTTTGCACTATCAATAGGGTTCTTTTGTAGGATTTTATTGGTTTGACTTCGGAGGTGGGGTGGTTCCCACCTCCTTTTTTTTAATCGCTATGTTCAAACACCTCTCAGAAGACACATTCGACCAATACGACGAGCCCCGCCTGCATATGCAACGGCTCATGAGGACTAAGCTCGTGGAGTTTGACCTCTCTATCCGTATTCTTCTACCTCTTGAGAAAGCAGGCATCATCACCCTTGGGGATATAACCAAGTGGAAAGCTGATGATCTGCGTAAAATCCCCCAGCTGGGAGCAACGGCCATTGCACGCCTTGAAGCGCTCCTTGACTCCCTGGACCTTTCGCTGGCCCATTAAAAAAGGCTGCCTCCCGACAGCCCCGAGCGTCAACATCATCCTAATCACATCATCGGACGCTCAACAATGAATACACATGTTATGTCAAAAAGTGCGCTCGTAGGTCGTTTCACAACGACCCCTGAACTATATCAGCTTTCTTATTAGACTAACTAAAGGTTTCCTACAAACAAAAATAACCATAACTAACAAACCTAAAACCAAATACCAAAATGCTTTTAACCGAAATTCTTGCCACCTGCTCAGAGGCTTTTCGACCTCGTAAGGGTCAGGTACAAGTACGGGGATTTCTTCAGTCAATGTTATAGTGTCGTGCGTCACCGGTACGACCACGGGCAAAGGCGTCTGCTTATTCTCCAAGGTATGGCGCAGGCTGCCGTCTGCATTGATGCGCGCCTCGGAGACGGCCACGTCGGTCTCGAGGTGTGAGCAACTGTCGAGCGTGGTCGCTTGCGCCGTTTGCCTCGGCAGGGAGATATGCGTTGTGTCCAGACGTACGTCGTGCACGATGCGCATGGTGGCCATTGTCTTAATAGGAACTACTTGAGGAACCGCCGGACGTTTGGATGCGCAGGACGTCAGCAGTATGGCCACGAGAATGTAAAGCAGTCGTTTCATAGTTTGAGGATTTGGCGCCGGAGATCGGCGGGGTTGTAGCTGATATGTACCCACGAGAAATTCTTCTCGTCGATGAGCTGGGTGAACGGCAACTTGAGCGTCTGAACCAGCTGAAAGAGTTTGCGGTTGTCGGCTTTGTTGCCGGTGGAGATGTCTGCGGCCTGGCCGTAGAGGTGGTGCGATGTAGCGGCACCTCCGACGGCCCGGTTGAGGGCGGGACAACGGTAGCCGCTGGTCACCACGATGGGATGCCCCCAGGCTTCGCGCAAGGGGTCGAGAACGTGGTTCACCAACTCAACGATATTTGGGACGAAGCCCGAGGGGATGGTGTTGTTTATGCGCAATCGGGTGGCCGTGTCGCTTCGGCTGAACTCTGCCAGGGTGAAGTATTTCATTGCTTTTTGTTGGCGTGATATTGTTCTTTTGTGAGCCCTGCTCGGGGTGGAGTGTAGGCGTTCGGTGGCTGACGGAAGGGGCATGGGTGGTCGTCGCAACGGACGCGGGCAAGCTCGAGGTCTTTGTCGGCGATGGTGCGCACGTGCTCGACGTCCTTTTGAGCTGCCTGGCGTGTGGCGTCGAGTATCTCGGTGTTGAGGCGACGCACCAGCTGGGTCTGCTCGACAAATCGCTGCTCTTTCTCGTTGAGTTGCTGTTGGAGGAACTCGTTGGTCTCTCTCAGCAGCTTGAACTCGTCGGTCCGCGCTACCCGCTTGCGGTTGAACACCCACTTGATGAACTCGAAGCCGCCGAAGGCACCGACGACGGCCACGAGTGTCTGCCACCATGACATTGTAAGTTCCATAGCTATTCTTCTTGAGGTGTTTCGGGGGTTGCAGTGTCGTCGGGACGTATACCTTTAAACGTCACTCGGTCGCTCTTGTATGCCCTGGTTTTGGAGTACTCCTCGAAAGCGGCGGCGCGCTGCTCATCAGTGAGGCTGAATGAGCCGTTGGCCTTGACGGCCTCGTAGATGGTTTTGATGTAGCGGTGCTTTTCTTCGAGGTCGTCAAGGAGGGGTTCGAGAGGCTGGAGGTCGGCCACCGTCAGGCCGATGGCTTCGGCCACTGCCGGGACGAGGAACTTGCCCACAAGCAGGGGGTTCCCGTAGTCGAGGGTGCGCTGAACCATGACGTCTGACGCCTCTTTCTTGTAGGAATATGTGTTGACTCCACGCATGGAGAGTTCATGACGCCATTCGAACTTTTCGGGATTTTCGATAAGTTCGACGTAGTCCGTTGAGCCTGGCGTGAAGCCATCGATGCCGCTGAAGAAGGCGCGGCTGCCTACGATTATCTTTTCCATGATT
>CAYNHP010000070.1:0-11129 GCA_964397235.1 uncultured Bacteroides sp.
ACGACCCTCTGATTAACAGTCAGATGCTCTAACCGACTGAGCTATTGAAGCAGTTTTCTTGCAACCCTTTTGGGTTTTGCGATGCAAAATTAGCACATTTTTTATTCTCCACCAAATTTTTTGAGCATTTTTTCGCTTTTATTGGGCGGAAGGGGGTTGGAGTTTTGTTTTTCGGGTCAAATTGGCTAACTTTGAGGCATGAACGTGATAGCAATCGAAGATATTTCGTCCCCGGAGGTGGCGGTGTATGCTTCTCTGACGGAGGCCCAGCTGCGCAACCGCCTGGATGAGTCGCGCGGGCTGTTCATCGCCGAGAGTCCGAAGGTGATCCGCGTGGCTCTGGCTGCGGGCTACGAGCCGGTGTCGCTGCTCTGCGAGGAGCGCCATCTGAGCGGCGATGCGGCGGACATCGTGGCGCAGTTGCCCGAAGGAACGCCTATTTATATAGGTACGCGCGCGACCCTGGCCGAGCTCACGGGCTATACGCTGACCCGCGGGGTGCTGTGCGCCATGCGCCGGCCCGAACTGCCAGCCCCCGCCGAGGTGGCTGAGGGAGCGTCACGGGTGGCTGTGATTGACGGGGTGGTGGATTCGACCAATATCGGGGCGATTTTCCGCTCAGCGGCGGCCCTGGGAGTGGACGGAGTTCTGCTTACGCCCTCGACCTGCGACCCGCTCAACCGCCGGGCCGTGCGCGTGTCCATGGGCTCGGTATTCCTGGTGCCGTGGACCTACCTCCCGGCCGACGGCTGGCAGGAGCTTCTGCGCAGCCTTGGGTTCAGGACCGTGGCCCTGGCGCTGACCGACCGCTCCGTGAGCATCGACGACCCGCGCCTGGGCGCCGAGCCCCGCCTGGCCATGGTTTTGGGGACGGAGGGCGACGGACTGGCCGACGGCGTGATTGCCGGCGCCGACTACACGGCGCGCATCCCGATGGCCCACGGCGTGGATTCGCTGAACGTTGCGGCGGCCTCGGCGGTGGCCTTCTGGGCGCTGAGGCGACATTAAAATTCATAGAGCTTGTAGGTGACACCGATTCCGACGAAGGGCTGGACGCCTTTCGGAGTCGCGGCTATGCCTGCCTGGATGCCCACAGCCCAGCGCTTGGGGCGGGGCAGGGGCGTGACGACGGCGCGCTCGAATACGAGCGAGTCCAGCGACGGGCGGAAACCGCTGACGCGTGCGCGATAGCCCTCGCCGGCATAGACCACGGAGGTGAAGGGGACGCGCGCCGCGACGGAGTCGCCGGCAGCGCTCAGGAGGCGGACGGTTTCCACTCTTACGGTTTCGGGCACGGCGGCCACGGGGACGGGCCGGACGATGGTGACTGTGTCGCGGACGGTGGTGAATACATATTCTTTCTGCCTGAGAACCACTTGCTTATGGCTGATATAGCCAATGACAAGGCCTGCGAGGAGGCCCGCTAAGAACCGGCGTTTCATCGGAGCAGACGGGTTAGGGCTTGGACATGAATGCGGGCAAGGGCGTCGACTCCGGCCTCGCTTTGGAGGATGGCCAGGTCGGCGCGGTTGTCCATGAACAGGTTCTCGGTGAGCACCGCGGGGCAGGCCGTGAGGCGGCAAATGGCCAGGTTTTGCTCCCAATAGCCCGCCGGCGGGATGGCACGGTTTCCGCCAAATCCTGCCGCGGTGGCTTCCTGGACCAGGAATTCCGCCAGCCGGCGGGACGTGGGCGAGGCGCCGGGTGCGACGAAGGCGCTGAAGCCGCGGGCGGCGTGCCAGCGGGTGCCGTCGCCGGCGGCGTTGGAGTGGACGGACAGGAGGATCGTGCCCGCTGCCGGGAAGGCATTCGCCAAGGCTGCGCGCCCGCTCAGGGGGATGTCGGCGTCGGAGTCGAAGAGCATGCGGCAGTCGAGGCCGGCCCTGGCGCCCAGCTCGAGGATACGGCGGCACAGGCGCCGGTTGCCGGCCCATTCGCGGAAGAGTCCGTCGGGACTCGCTTTGCCCGGCGTGCTGATGCCGTGGCCGGGGTCAAGAAGGATGGTTCTCATAGTAATTTTGGTGTTTTTGGTGATTATATTGGAATAAAGGTTGAGAAATCGGCCTTTTCAACGTTATTTAACGTAGTGTTTTCGGCCAAAAGCTGTGGTGGTTGTTATTAGGTAAAGACCCTAAAAATTGAAATTATGAAACGTATGATTCTTCCATTTGCTTTTGCTGCGCTGCTGACAGGTTCGCTAAGGACGTCGGCACAAGAAGTTGTTATTCCCGAAGAAATAGAATTTGCCCAGATAGAAATCACGGCGCCTGAGCCTGCGGTGGCCGCGATAGATACAAGTTTTTTAGCGGAGATGAAGCCGCTTATGAGTAAGGGTACGCCCGTTTCGCCCTATTGGCTGCCTTACAGTTTCAAGCGCAAGACGCCGGACTGGCACCGGATGTGGCAGAACACGGCTCTGCTGAGCGGCGCGTTCATCACCACGCTGGTTGTGCTGGAGACGCTGCCGGAGGGTTCGACCAACTGGAGCCGCGCCGAAATCCGCTCCACGCCGTTCTACGAGCGCTGGTGGCACCATGTGAGCAAGGGCCCGGCATGGGACCACGACTCGCCCATCTTCAACTTTATCCTCCACCCCTACGCCGGGGCCGTCTACTTCATGAGCGCACGCAGCTGCGGCTTCAATTTCTGGCAGAGCCTCCTGTACTCGTTCATCATCTCCGACGTGGGTTGGGAGTTCGGTATCGAGGCCACCATGGAGCGCCCCTCCGTCCAGGACCTCATCATCACGCCCGTAATCGGCAGCCTCGTGGGCGAAGGGTTCTTCAAGCTCAAGCATATGATCGCCGCCAACGATTACTATCTGCTCGGGAGCAAGGTGTTCGGCCACATCGTCGCCTTCCTCATCGACCCTGTGAACGAGTTTATGGACCTCTTCCGCTCCAGCCCGGCCCACCAGGCCTACAATGTGCGCAAGGGATTCGAGATGAACCTCCAGCCGACCCTTGTCAAGGGAGGTGCGGGCTTCGCCCTGAGCTGCACGTTCTAATTCCACTGCAAAGATAATACAGAAATCCGCGAATTGTTGTAGAAAAATGTCGACCCCCGAAATTTTTTTCGGGGGTCGGCGTTTTTTCGGGTCTGTTATCGGCCGAGCTCGGCCGATAACGGTACGGGGGAGCCGATAACGGTACCTGGGTTAGCTGCGGGTGGCGCGGAGGAAGTAGCGGAAGTAGAGGATGCCGGCCAGGAGGAGGCAGACGGTGAAACTGAGGATGATTCCGTACAGGCCCAGGCCGAGGGGGAAGGCGAAGATGTAGGTGCATGGGAGGCCGACGACGACGTAGCTGACGAAGGCGATGTAGAGCATGGGCATGACCTTGGAGGTTCCGCGGAGGGCGTTGGCGAAGGTGATCTGGGTTGCGTCGCCGAACTGGTAGAGTATCATGGGGACGATGAGTGTAACGGCGAGGGCGACGACGGCGGGGTCGTCGGAGAACCAGCCCATGATTGTGGGCCCGGCGAAGATGAGCAGGGCGAAGCAGACGAGCATGGCTGCGAGGGTGATGTGGTAGCCGGCCCAGGCGCAACGGCGCATGGCGGGGGCGTCGCGGCGTCCGGCGGCGTGGCTCAGGACGATGGCCATGGCGCCACCAATACTATAATATATGCAGAAGCCGAGCATGCCGGTGATGACCACAATCTGGAATGCGGCCAGGGAAAGGGCGCCGATCCATCCGGCCATGATGGCCGAGCCGCTGAAGGAGGCTGTTTCGAAGGTCATCTGCATGGCCACGGGGAAGCCGGTTGCAAACACCTTTTTGCGCTCGCCCGGGCGGCGGGGGCTGCGGAAAAATCCGTCGCGGTAGGGGCGTCCGAGCTTGCCCATGAAGAAAAACGCGGCCATGACGAGCATGCACAGAATCCTGACTACCAAGGTGCTGATGCCGGCGCCGAGGAGGCCCATCGCCGGAAAGCCCCAGTGGCCGAAGATGAGGAGGTAGTTGCCCAGGATGTTGAGTGCGTTGCCGCTGAGGAGAATCCATGTGGGCACGGCGGTGTTGCCGATGGCGTAGCTCCACTGGGATATGACGCCGAAGAGGGTGATGGGCAGCAGGCCGGCCAGGACCACGAGGTAGTAGGGCCGGATGTAGACCATCAGCTCTTCGGGCTGGCCGAAGCGGTGGAGGTTGAAGTAGATAGCGCCCATTATTGCTATCAGGGCGAGTGAAAAGAGGGTGTTGACCCAGAGACCCACGCGCAGAAGGCGGCCCACGCTTTCCTTCTGGTCCTTGGCAAAGAGGGCGCCGAGCAACGGCGTGAGGCCGTAGGCGAAGCCCAGGGATGCCATGATGGCGATGTTGAACCAGTTGTTGACGAAGGATGCGGAGGCGAGTTCGGCCGTGGAAGAGTGGCCGACCATAATATTGTCGGCAAAGCCCACAGAGATATTGCCCACCTGCCCCAACAGGAGCGGGTAGGCAAGAATGGCAATGGCCTTATATACAGGACGGTACTTCGCCCAGAAGGACCTCATATCAGTTGCGGTTTCCGAAGATTCGCAGCAGGTAGATGAAGAGGTTGATGAAGTCGAGGTAGAGGCTGAGTGCGCCGTAGGTGGCGAGTTTGCCCTGGTTTTCGATGCCGGTGACCATGGCCATGCGCTTGATTTGCTGGGTGTCCCAGGCGGTGAGGCCTACGAAGAGGAGGACGCCGACGATGGAGATGATCCAGTCCAGGCCTGAACTGTGCAGGAACATGTTCACCACCGATGCGATGATCAGACCGATGAGGGCCATGAAGAAGAATGAGCCCCACTTGGTGAGGTCGGAGTTGGTGAAGTAGCCGTAGATGCTCATGGCGCCGAATGTGCCGGCGGTGATGAAGAATGTTTTGGTGATTGCGCCGGGAGCGTAAACCACGAAGATTGTGCTGAGCATCAGGCCGTTGACGATGGCGAAGATGTAGAACAGGAGTGTTGCCGCCGCGGTGCTGAGCTTGTTGATAGCGCCGGAGATGGCGAAGACGAGTCCGAGTTCGGCGATGATGAGCACCCACATGAGCCATGTGTTGGTGATGTAGAACTGGATGAAGGATGTGCTGGCGGCGTACATGGCGGTGAAGGCCGTGACGAGCAGGCCGAGGAACATCTTGACGTACACCCGCTTCATGGTGGAGGACACCAGGGATGTGCTGCCGGAGGCCGTGGGAGGCGTCGGGGGTGTCTGGTAGTTGTAGTTGTAGTTGTTCATTTTTTATTTAATTCTTA
The DNA here is from genome assembly GCA_964397235.1 of uncultured Bacteroides sp. Lineage (GTDB taxonomy): Bacteria > Bacteroidota > Bacteroidia > Bacteroidales > Muribaculaceae > CAG-873. The sequence goes on from CAYNHP010000070.1 coordinate 5,228, forward strand.
ATTCTTAATGCATAATGCATAATTTCTTAGGCTGCACGATGCCTGAGTTGTTTCTCTTTCTTTTTCTTGATTTATTCTTTCTTGATTTATCGAGATTTATCTTGGTTAATCTCGATGTTTACCCCAGGTTGCACCCGGGGTTAATCACAACGACGCCCCCTCCGGGGCTTGCGTTTGCGGGTGATTGAGGACGCACCGAACGTGCGTCCCTACTTCCTTGGCGTCCTTAGGACGCACCGAACGTGCGTCCCTACATTTTTTCTACATCCGTTCGGGGACGTTGATGCCGAGGAGGGCCATGGCGGTGCGGATGGTGCGGGCGGTGGCGTCGCTCAGGGCCAGGCGCAGGGCCCGGGTGCCGGCGTTTTCTTCCCGGAGGATGGAGCAGTCGTGGTAGAACTGGTTGTACTCCTTGACCAGGTCGTAGGCGTAGTTGGCAATCAGGGCGGGGGAGTAGGAGCGGCCGGCTTCGGCGACGACGGCGGGGAAGTCGCTAAGGCGCTGAATGAGTGCAATTTCCTTCTCGTTGGGAATAACGTCGGAGTAGGCCTCTTTGTTGTAACCGGCCTCGGCTGCGCGACGGAGCACGGAGCGGATTCGGGCGTAGGTGTACTGAATGAAGGGGCCTGTGTTGCCGTTGAAGTCGATGCTCTCCTTGGGGTTGAAGGTCATGTTCTTGCGGGGGTCGACCTTGAGGAGGAAGTACTTGAGTGCTCCGAGGCCGACGGTTTCGGCGATTTCGGCTTTTTCCTGCTCGGAGAGGCCGTCGAGCTTGCCCATTGATTCGGAGACTTCGCGGGCGGTGCCGACCATTTCGGCCATGAGGTCGTCGGCGTCGACGACGGTGCCCTCGCGGCTCTTCATCTTGCCTTCGGGGAGTTCGACCATGCCGTAGCTGAAGTGCACCAGGTCCTTGCCCCAGCTGAAGCCGAGGCGGTCCAGCAGTAGCGAGAGGACCTGGAAGTGGTAGTTCTGCTCGTTTCCGACGACGTAGACCATGCGGTCGATGGGGAAGTCGTCGAAGCGCTGTTTGGCAGTGCCGATGTCCTGGGTCATGTAGACGGAGGTGCCGTCGGAGCGCAGGAGGAGCTTGTGGTCAAGGCCTTCGGCGGTGAGGTCGGCCCACACGGAGCCGTCGTCCTTGCGGTAGAGGAGCCCTTTTTCGAGGCCTTCGAGTACTTTGGCCTTGCCGTCGAGGTAGGTCTGGCTTTCGTAGTAGATTTTGTCGAATCCGACGCCCATGCGCTTATAGGACTCGTCGAATCCGGCATATACCCAGCTGTTCATCTTCTCCCAGAGGGCGCGCACTTCGGGGTCGCCTTCCTCCCAGCGGCGGAGCATTTCGCGGGCTTCGACCATTGAGGGGGCGGCGTTTTTGGCCTCATCCTCGGTCATACCCTTGTCCATAAGTTCCTTGATTTCGGCCTTATAGTGCTTGTCGAAGGCCACGTAGCAGTCGCCCACGAGGTGGTCGCCCTTGACGCCGGCGCTTTCGGGGGTAGCGCCGTCGAACCACTTCTGCCATGCGAGCATCGACTTGCAGATGTGGATTCCGCGGTCGTTGACGATGTTTGTCTTGACTACGCGGTTACCGCAGGCGCTGAGGATGTTGGCCAGGCTGCTGCCGAGGAGGATGTTGCGGAGGTGGCCCAGGTGGAGGGGTTTGTTGGTGTTGGGCGATGAGTATTCAACCATCACCAGGGGCGATTCGTCGGTGGCGGGGGTTATGCCGAAGTGGTCGCTCTGCTCAATGGCTTCGAGGATGCCGTTCCAGTAGGTGGGGGTGATGACGATGTTCAGGAAGCCCTTGACTACGTTGAAGGCTGCCACGGCGGGCTCATGCTCGAGCAGCCAGGCACCGATTTCGTTGGCGACGGCTTCGGGGGCCTTTCGGGCGGCCTTCACCCAGGGAAATACGACCACCGTCATGTTGCCCTCGAACTCCTTGGGGGTTGCTTTGGGGACGATAGTTGCGGGGTCGGTGTCTATGTTGTAGAGCGCGTGGACGGCGTTGGCCACGGCGCCGGAAATTATAGGTTCTATAGCCATGTTGGGGGTTGGATTTATGGTCAAATTGTCAAGTTGTCAAATTGTCAAGTTGTCAAATTGTCAGATTTCCGGGTGGGACGGGAGTTATTCGTACTTTTCGCCGAATTTGAGGCGGGCGTCGGTCACCATCTGCTTGATTTTCTGCTCGCGGGCCTTGGGGCAGATGAGGAGGACACCGTCGGCATCGGCGACGATGTAGTCCTGAAGGCCGTCGACCACGATGAGTTTGTCGCCGCGGACGGCGAAGATGTTGCCGGAGGCGTTGTAGGTCAGCACGTTGCAGTTCTGCATCACGTTTGCTTCGGCGTTCTTGGGGGAGAGGTCGTAGAGGGCGCTCCATGTGCCGAGGTCGTTCCATCCGAAGGTGACGGTTTCGACGAATACGTTTGCGGCTCGCTCCATCACGGCGTAGTCGATTGAGATGCTGACGCACCCTGGGTATGCGGCTTCGATGAAGGCGCGCTCGGCGGCAGGGTCGGTGAATGTGGCGGCGGGGGTGGCGTCGAACACGGCGGCGACGTCGGGGGCGTAGGTGCGGATGGCCTCGCGGACGCTGTCGGCGGTCCAGAGGAATATGCCTGAGTTCCAGAAGAATTCGCCGGATGCGAGGAAGACTTTGGCCAGCTCGAGGTCGGGTTTCTCGGTGAAGGTCTTCACCTTATTTATATGTCCCTGCACATGCTCGCCGATCTGGATGTAGCCGTAGCCGGTTTCGGGTCGCGTGGGGGTGATGCCGAGGGTCATGAGGCTTGAAATTTTCTCCACGAAGTCGAATCCGGCCAGGACGCTGGCTTCGAATTCTTTTTCGCGGGTGATAACGTGGTCGGCGGGAGTGACAATCATCGAGGCCTGCGGGTCGCGTGCGGCGATGTGCCAAGCGGCCCAGGCGATGCAAGGGGCTGTGTTTCGTCGGGCGGGTTCGCAGAGAATCTGGCTATGGTCCAACATTGGGAGCTGCTCCTTGACCAGGTCGGCATAGCGTTCGTTGGTCATAATGAGGATGTTGGCCGGGGGTACGATGCCGGCCACGCGGTCGTAGCTCATCTGGAGCAGGGTGCGGCCGGTGCCGAGGAAGTCGATGAACTGCTTGGGGAGGCGCGCACGGCTGTAGGGCCAGAAGCGGCTTCCGATTCCACCGCACATAATCACGCAGTAGCGGTGAACCTTATTATTTAATGCATAATTCATAGTTCATAATGCATAATCTTTTTCAATTCATAATGCATAATGCATAATTCATAATCTTATTTAATGCATAATGCATAATTATTTTTGACGCTGAATGCATGAGGCATATTGTTTAGTCGAAGGCGCCGGAGATTGCTTCGTCGACGGTCTGCTCGGGTTCTTCTTCCAGGCCGGCATACTCGCTGGCGCACAGGTCGATGTCGGCGGGGAAGGTGAATCGGGCATCCTGCTTGTAGGGTAGGTCGGGGTCGGCGTAGACGGCGGTCATGTACTTGCCGTAGATTGGGAGGGCCATCGAGGCGCCTTGTCCCTGGGCCATGTTGTTGAAGTGGATGTAGCGGTCGTCGCCGCCGACCCATGTGCCGGAGACGAGGTCCGGTGTGAAGCCCATGAACCAGCCGTCGGCGTTGTCGTTGGTGGTGCCGGTTTTGCCGCCCATCTGCGCCGTGAGGTTGAAGGGTGCGCGGCGGAGGCGGTTGGCGGTGCCGCCGTCGACCACGTTGAGCAGGATTGAGAGGATGCGGTAGTAGCCCTTGCGGGTGATTACTTCCGTCTGAGAGGGGGCGAAGTCGCTGATTACGTTGCCGTTAGCGTCGGCGATGGCGGTGACGTAGATTGGGTCGGAACGCATGCCGCCGTTGGCAAATGCGCTGTAGGCCGTCACCATTTCCTTGAGCGACACCTCGCAGGGTCCGAGGCAGAGGCTCTTCACGGCGGGGATTTCGTTGTTGATGCCGTAGGAGTGCATCCGCTTGACGAGTTCGGCGGGGCTGAGGCGGTCCATTATGCGGGCGGAAATCCAGTTGTTGGAGTTTGTGAGTGCCCAGCGGAGGTCCACCATCTCGCCCACGCGGGCATGGCCGGCGTTGCGGGGCTGCCAGAGGCGTCCGTTTTCGTCGTATAGGGTGGGCTGCTCGTTGAGGAGGGTGGAGCAGGGCGTAAACTCGTCTGTTTCAAAGGCATAGGTGTAGAGGAAGGGCTTGATTGTAGAGCCAATCTGGCGGCGTCCGGTCGACACCATATCGTACTGGAAGAAGTGGTAGTCGGGTCCGCCGACGTAGGCTTTGACGAAGCCGGTTGTCGGGTCCATGCTCATGAATCCGGCGCGCAGGAAGCTCTTGGTGTACAGGAGCGAGTCGCGCGGGGTCATGACCGTGTCGACGGGTCCGTCGTAGCTGAATACGGTCATTTCAACGGGCGTATTTACCTCTTTTTCAAAGGCTTCGGGGCCGAGGCCGGCCACGCGTGCCACGCGTCCGCGCTCGCTCTGGCGCAGGGCGTTGGCGATGAGTTTTTCGCGGGCGGCGTCGCTGAGTTCGCCTCGGTTGGAGGTGTAGGGGGCTCCGCTCCAGTTGCGTTTCTCGCGGAAGAACTGCTCCTGGAGGCTTTCCATGTGGGTGCGGACGGCGTCCTCGGCGTAGCGCTGCATGCGGGCGTCGATTGTTGTGTAGATTTTGAGGCCGTCGTTGTAGATGTCGTACTTGGTTCCGTCGGGCTTGCGTGTTTTCTCAATCCAGCCGAACAGGGGGTTGGTGGCCCAGGCTATGGAGTCGTCCTTGAAGCGCTGGGTGTCCCAGGAGGGGTAGGCGCTGCGCTCGGGCTTCTTGGCCGTGAGGATCCGGCGGAGCTCCTCGCGGAAGTAAGGCGCCAGGCCGTCCTTGTGGTCAACGCGCTGGAAGTCAATGCCTAAGGGGAGGGCCTGGAGGCTGTCGCGCTCCTCGCGGGTGAGCATGTCGGCTTTGTACATCTGGTCCAGGACCACGTTGCGGCGGCCGAGGGTGCGCTCGGGTTTGCGGATTGGGTTGTAGAAGGCGGGGTTCTTGACCATGCCCACGAGCATGGCTGCCTCGCGGGCGTCCAGCTCCGAGGCGTCCTTGTTGAAATAGACCTTTGCTGCCGACTTGATACCCACGGCGTTATAGAGAAAATCGAACTGGTTGAGGTACATTTTCAGGATTTCCTCCTTGGAGTAATATCGCTCGAGCTTCAGGGCAATCATCCACTCGATAGGCTTCTGCATTGCGCGGCTGAGGAGGCCGGAGCTCGGGGGCGTATAGAGCTGCTTTGCAAGCTGTTGGGTGATTGTCGAGCCGCCGCCGGCATTTTTCTGGCCCAGGAGGACGGTTTTGAACACGGCGCGGAAAATCGCCTTGAGGTCCACGCCGGAGTGGTCGTTGAAGCGGGCGTCCTCGGTGGCTATGAGGGCGTCGACCATGGCGGGGGAAATCTCGTCGAAGTCGGCGTAGACGCGGTTGCCCGTGTTGCGGAAGTAGCGTCCGAGCTCCTCGCCGTCGGAGGAGTAGACGATGGTTGCGAATTTATCCTGTGGATTCTTAAGTTCCTCAATAGGAGGCATATAGCCGATGACGCCATTGTAAACGAGCACGAAGAAGACGCCCATCAGCACGATGAGTGCGGCGAATGAAATCCACATCCATCGGATGATGGCGCGTGTGCGCGAGGGCTTGGCGGCCGGTTTTTTAGTGGTTGTCGAACTCATGAAAGACGAATTTTGAAACACAAAGATAACGATTTTTTGTCAATCCAACAAAAAGTAGTATATTTGCACCACCATTTGGAGCCCGAATGGTGAAATGGTAGACACGAGGGACTTAAAATCCCTTGGCCATTGCGGCCGTGTGGGTTCGATTCCCACTTCGGGCAC
>CAYNHP010000071.1:0-10236 GCA_964397235.1 uncultured Bacteroides sp.
AAGACGAGTTCTTCAAACAAATCGCTAATTTTGCACTTGCCAGTTGAACCTACCGGCACGTTGTGGCGAGCGGGGTGCTTCCATTTTTTTGCGGAGATGTTTTTGGAGTTATAAAATTTTGCGTATATTTGCAGTCATAAGCAACAACTGACTATGGCTCTTTATTTTTATATCGACAACAACGGCAATCAGTGCGGTCCTGTAGAGGAAAGCGCACTTGCCGGCAACATCACGCCCGAGACTTACGTTTGGTCGGAAGGGATGCCCGACTGGGTTCATGCCAAGGATCTCCCTCAGCTGGCCTACCTTTTCCAGCCCAAGGTTGAGCCGCAGAACACCTACGGCCAGCCGCCCTATGGCGCTCAGCCTCAGCAACCCCAGCAGCCGTACGGGCAGCCCCAACAGCCTTACGGACAGCCCCAGCAACCCTATGGCCAGCAACCCTACGGCTACCAGCAGCCTCAGCCTACGATGTCCTGCCCTCCGACCTACATGGTGTGGAGTATCATCATCACGGTGTGCTGCTGCCTTGTGGGCGGTATTGTGGCCATCGTGTACTCCTCGCAGGTTGAGCCGGCATGGCGCAGCGGCGACTATGCCCTGGCTGTGAAGAAGTCGAACCAGGCCAAGACGTGGATCATCGTGTCGGCGATTGTTGGCGGCGTAGGCGGATTAATCTACGGCGGACTCGTCGGCCTGGGCGCCATGAGTTCTTTCTGATCGCCTGCCCTTTATTGCACCGAATATCTCCTGCTGGATTTTCGAATCCAGCAGGTTGTTTATTGCTATCCATAAGCCAATAGCGGCGGGCACGGCGATGGCGAGCTGGAGCCAGGGGTTGATGGGCAGGCGGGTGATGAGCCATGCGCCGAAGGATAGCGCGCCGGCGATGACGGCGTAGGGCGCGAGGTCGCGTGCGTAGGTCAGAAGGGAGGAGCCGGTGTAGCGCAGCACGAGCACCAGGGTAGCAATCCACGTAAGGAAGGTGGCGATGAGCTGGCCGATGAGAAGGATTGCGACGCCGTAGACGGGGTCGGTAGGGGTTGTCAGAGTCATGTACGGCCATGTGAGGGCGAGGGCCACAAGGGCGATTCCGTCGCGGAACACTTCGAGCCACATAATTGCACGGGCATGGCCGAGGGCGAGCAGGAAGTTGTTCCACAAGGCGTTGAGCACCACGAAGATGCCGCGGAAAAGGAGGATTTGGAAGAGCAGAATCGAGGGGTTCCACTTGGCCCCGAAGAGTGCGTGGAAAATGGGCGTGGCCAGGGCCATCAGGCCGAGCATCGCGGGGAAAAGGAGGTAGGCCGTGAAGCGGTTGATTTTCGAGGATATGCGTGCGTAGCGCTCGGGATCGTCCTGGACGGCGGCGAGGGTTGGGAGGAAGGTGGACGTGAGCACCTGACTGAGCGATGCGATGCCCATCTTGCTCCATTTGTCGCTCTGGGTGTAGTAGCCCAGGGACACCAGGCCGCTGCGGTTGCCGATGAAGAAGGAGTAGATGTTGAGGAAAAGGGTGTTCAGAAACGAAGTTACCATCATGCGCGAGCCGATGCCGAAATAGCTCCGGAGGCTCTGCCACGAGAAGCTCAGCAATGGTGTCCAATGCGATGTAGCCCAAAGGATTATGGCTTTTACGGCACCTAAAACGAGGGTCTGCCCGACGATGGCCCAGGCGCCGAAACCGGCGAAGGCCATCCATATGCCCACCACTGCCCCAGCGGCGAGGCCAATGGTGTTGGAGATGGCGACCATGCGCACGTTCATGGCTTTGACCAGGCGGTTGACCTGCACGATGACTGCGGCGTTGAGGATGAGCGAGAGGAATAGGACGCGGGCGATGGGGATGATGCGGTCGTCATGCTGGAACCAGGAAGCAATCAGGGGCGCGGCGGCATATAGAACCACATAAGCCACCACTGCCACGCCCATGTTGAACCACAGCACTGTGGAATAATCCAAGCGGCTGTTCTCCTTGCGTTGGAGCAGTGCGTAGGCAAATCCGCCGTCGACCATCAGCGATGCAAAGGCCTGAAAAACCAGGGCAGCCCCGACGATACCGAAGTCCTCCTGGCTCAGCTCGCGGGCCAATATAATGCCTGTGACCGCATACAGGACTTGCGTCAGCAGGCGGTCAATCACGTTCCACTTCAGGGAATCGGCGGTGCGGTATTTCAGCGAATCGTCTATCGGCAGGATTAGTTGTTGGTTAGGTATTTATCTAATTCCGAGGAGTTATGTTCTTTAATGAGGGCGATGGATTTTACGCCTATACTGCGGTTCTGCACCTTGGCGGGGGTGTTGGTGTAGATAACCTGGCCTGTTCCGGCGCCGAAAATCTTGAGGTTGTCAATCGGCGAGCAATAGATAGAGCCAGAGCCGAGAACAAGGCATGTGGCTTTTTCGATGACGAGGTCGTCGGCGTAGATGTGGCCGGTGCCTACGTTGGAGAGCTTGCCGCTTTCGCATGTTCCGGCGATGCGGATGTTGCCCTTGCCGGCGGTGAGCTTCACATCGATTTTATCGGTCTGGATGTGGTCGACCACGAGGTTGCCGTTGCCGATCTGGTGGACGGCGAATTTTTTCACCGGCACGCAGGAGTGGACGGTGAGGGTGGAGTCGCCGGAGTTGACAACCTTCTGGAGTGCAGCGGAGTAGACACGGACGGTCGGGACGCCGGTGTAGGGCTGCTCTTCGGCGGTTGTCTGGATGGTGAGTTTATTGTTTTTGTTTGTAAAAGCTATTTTGGACGCCATGTCGGGTTCGCACTCAAAGGCTACCCAACCGGCAGAATCGGGGTTACATTTATACTCGACGTTGATGCCGTCGACGACTTCAAGTTCACTGAAATTCTCGACGTTCAAAGCGTATTTTGCCACCTGGGCGGGAGCTGTTAATGCGATGAAAGAAGTAAATGCTAAAAGAGAAAACAAACGTTTCATACAGCTGGGAGAGAGTTAGTTTTGGATTGTTGGAATTATACGTGTCTCAATGTCGAGGAGGATGTCTTCGAGCTCGGCCAGGGATTCGGCACGCAGCATTGCTATACGCACGGGTCGGAAATTGGGAATGCTCTTGAACAGCGGTGAAGCTGCAAGGTGGCGCCGGATGTGGAGGATACCTCTGTACTCGTCTATCCGCTCGATGCTTTCGCGGATTTGCCGACGCACTATTTCAAATTTCTCTGCCGTGGTGAGGGTGGCTTTATGTCCGGTTTTCAGGTAAGAAGTCATTTCCTTGAAAATCCAGGGAGCGCCTATAGCGGCTCTGCCGACCATCACTCCGTCGACTTTATAACGCTCGAAGGCGTCTAAAAGTTTTTCGGGCGTTGTGATGTCGCCGTTGCCGATGACGGGAATGGAGAGGCGTGGATTGGCCTTGACGCGGCCTATCATCTCCCAGTCGGCCTCGCCGGTGTACATCTGCGAGCGAGTGCGTCCGTGGACCGTAATGGCCTGTATACCACAGTCCTGCAGCTGCTCGGCCAGGTCGACGATTACCTTCGAATTGTGGTCCCAGCCCAGGCGTGTCTTGACCGTGACGGGAATATCGACGGCTTTGACCACGGCCGCAGTAATTTCAAGCATTTTGGGTATATCGCGGAGCAGGCCGGCGCCAGCGCCTTTGCCGGCCACCTTCTTGACGGGGCAACCGAAGTTGATGTCGAGGATGTCGGGCTTGGCTTCGGCCACTATCTTAGCGGCTTCGACCATAGGTTCCACTTCGCGGCCATAAATCTGGATGGCGGTGGGGCGTTCGGCGGGGTTTATATAGAGTTTGCGGGTGGTTGCGGCAATGTTGCGGATAAGGGCATCGGCCGACACGAATTCCGTGTAGACCATCGACGCCCCTTGCTCCTTGCATATGAGGCGGAAGGACTGGTCGGTGACGTCCTCCATAGGAGCCAGCATCACCGGGCGCTCGCCCAAATCTATGTTACCTATCTTCATTTTCTTTTTACTGAGTTTGGCAGGCGAAACTCAAGGTTATGGGGTTAAGTGGTTATAAGATGAGAGATTAGAGATTATGAGATGAGAGATTATGAGATGAGAGATTATGAGATGAGAGATTATAAGATGAGAGATTAGAGATTATGAGATGAGAGATTAGAGATTAGAGATTATGAGATTATGAGATGAGAGATTATGAGATGAGAGATTATGAGATGAGAGATGAGGAGATTAAGCGCGGGGGTTACGTTTGTTTTTTTTCTTAACTCATTAAACATTAAACTCTAAACTTTAAACTAACTCATGAAAAACTAACTCATTAAACATTAAACTCTAAACTTTAAACTAACTCATGAAAAACTAACTCATTAAACATTAAACTCTAAACCTTAAACTAACTCAATAAACCTTAAACATTAAACTAATCGGTTGGCGTGGGCGCCGAGGTTATAGTGGAAGTCGGCGACCTTCCAGTATTTTCCCAACTGCTCGCGTGCGGGGAACTCGTGCAGGACCACCAAGGACTCAACGCCCTCGACGGCATGAGGCGCGAAGGCCACCTTGTTTGGCAACGGGAGGGCGTCGAAATGCCGCAGGTCATCGTCGGCGCAGCCGTTGTTGTAGCTGAATTTAACGATGCAGTTGCTCAGGTCCAGGCGTCCTACCCTGCGCGTCCACTTGTCCAGGGCCTCCTCGGGGGAGCCGTAGTGGAGGAAATGGATTTCGATGCCGCCGGGGAGGATGCCCAGCGGATAAGGGTGGTCGACGGTCAGCCGGTCCTTGAAACGGGAGTCGGCCGAGGAGCACATTACCGGCGGGGTCTGCAGCACGCTCAGGTCGGATAACAGAGCAAGGTAATCCTCCGGCATGATAAAGAGCCCGACGAAAGGAGAGTTGAAGGGAATGCCATAGAAACGGTACATGAAGCTACTGAAGCAGTCGTTGCTGATGATGCTCACGGCGCGGTTGCGCAGGCGTGCCCTGCGGAAGGGCATGACGCAACGATAGAGCAAGCGGATAATGACCGGGTGTAACTTCATAAGATATTCCTAAAACGGTGCAAATTTACAAAATTTTTTTCGCACCGCATAGCGAAGTGACAAAAGGGCAAATATTGTGGGCGAAAGGGCGAATACAGCCAGTTTTCATCGGCCGAGCTCCGCCGATAACGGTACTTTCTGAAAGCATGGGGAAGGAGCGATTTGGACAGGGCAAAAAAAAATTACCCGTCATCACGACGAATAATCTTTTCACCTTAAATCTAATACCATGAAAAACTGATGCAAAGATACAACACTTTATGCTATAAAATATAATTTTTGAGCAGAAAAATTCATATTCAGGGCAATATTTAACCTTTGTAAACAATATTCACGCTAAATTTCACATTTGTTTGCATATCCTCTGCGAATTTTCACGGTTTATCCAACAATTTAACCTGCGCGTGCGTTTATAGAATGAGATTAAATCGCATTATGAAATCCGCGACAAGAAAAATACTCGTTCTGATTGCAATGCTGGTGGCCCTTGCATGTGGGGCAACCGGCGTGGGCGACCTGCATAATGTCCACCTCGACGACGCACGCCGCTACGTCACCGACCCCTCCGGGGTGATGAGCGCGGCGCAGGTTGCGCAGGCCGATGCCATAATAGGCCGTATATGGCAACAGACTTCGGCCGAGGTGCTCGTGGTGGTGGTTGACCGCGCCGACAACGACGACGCCAACACCCTGGCGACGGACATTTTCACCGACTGGGGAATCGGCAAGAAAGACAACGATAACGGCGTCCTCCTCCTTATAGATAATGCGAACCATGACATCGTGATCCGCACCGGCTACGGCACCGAAGGCGTGCTGCCCGACATAATCGCAGGCCGCATCATCCGCAACACCATCATTCCGGCTATCCGGGAGGATGGCGTAGGCGCCGGTGTAGTGGCCGGTCTGGGAGAAATCGAAAAGGTGCTCACCAACCCCGAGTATGCCGCCGAACTGCGGTCGAAATATGCAAACGACAGCCGCGGGGGTGCCCCGGTGGACGACGGCATGACTGCAACCGACGTAGTTTTCATCGTGCTGATGATGGTCGGTGTGGTAATCTTCGGTATATATATGAGCCGCAAGGCCAAAGGGCCGACCAAGTGCCCCAAGTGCGGCACAAAGCTCGAGCCCACCAATCCAGAAGCCATCCTGACCTACCTCAACCCGGCACAGCAAACCGAACAGCGGATAGGTTCCCGGAGTTACACGGCACTTCGCTGCCCGCAGGACGGCACGATAGTGCTCAAATCCGCCCCCGGACCGGCCGCGTCGCAGTTCTCTGACTGTCCCAACTGCGGAGCGCGCGCCCTCAAGCAGGAGCGTGTGGTCCGTGACGCCCACGGCAATGAGTACGTCACCGAGCGATGCCTCCACTGCGGCCATACGCGCAACCGTCGGCGCGAGAGTGCAGCCAACAAGGCTATGCTGGCCATCCTTGCAGCCCAGGCCCTGCGCGGGATGATGCGCGGAGGAATCGGTGGCGGTTTCGGAGGCGGCGGCATCACCGGCGGCTCCATGGGCGGAGGCCGAACCGGCGGTGGCGGAGCTTCCGGACGATGGTAGGACTTGGTTAAGGATTAGAAATGAGAGATTAGCTTTCATTTTATTACAAAGATATTATCTTTCATATTATAATAAAGAACATAATTAAAAACCTAAGAATATGAAACTTTTGAAATTTGCAGCAGCTGCGGTGGTGGCCATTTTTGCCACCTCCTGCAACTACAACAGCCTTGTGGAAGAACAGCAGGGAGTGGACCAGGCGTGGGCCGAAGTCGAGAATCAGTACCAGCGTCGCGCCGACCTCATTCCCAACCTGGTGAACACCGTCAAGGGCTATGCCACCCACGAATCGACCACCCTGGAGAATGTGACCAAGGCACGCGCCGCCGCCACATCCATCACCATCGACCCTGCCAACCTCGACGAGGAGACCCTGGCAAAATTCCAAAAGGCACAAAACGACCTTTCGGGTGCCCTCAAATCGCTTCTGGCCGTCACCGAAGCGTATCCCGACCTGAAGGCGAACGAGAATTTCCGCGACCTGCAGGTACAGCTGGAAGGCACCGAGAACCGCATCTCCACCGCCCGCAGCCGCTACACTCAGGCCGTGATGGAGTACAACACATCCATCCGCAAGTTCCCCACCAACATCTACGCCGGATGGTTCGGCTTCAAGCCCAAGCCGCAGTTCCAGGCCCAGGCAGGCGCCCAGGAAGCCCCCAAGGTGGAGTTTTAGTGGGGGGCAGGATTTAACTGTCAAATTGACAAATTGACAAGTTGACAAACTGACCACCAATCCTAACAAATGTTAAATACGGCCTTTTGTTTGGTTGTCCCGACAAAAGGTCGTAATTTTGTGCCCGGGTAAGTCCTACACGACCAGCTCCCCATGAATCCCCCAGGTCTTGACCGAAGCAAGGGTGTTGGGTTGAGCGGTGCGATGTAGTCAGCTTGCCCTTTTTTCGTATATATCCCTATGGACAAATATATTTCGTCGCTTATAGCCAAGGGCGCCACAACGGCAACAGCGTTCGACCCTGCCGGGCTCGTATTTGCTGAGTGGGCCATCATGAAGTGCAAGTACGGCTGCCCGCAGTACGGCAACAACCGCTGCTGCCCACCTTTTGCGCCGGACATAGAGAAGATGCGCCGCATCGCTGCCGGTTACCGCCGGGGCATCCTCTTTGCCGTTGACGCCATGGACAAGGGCACTCCTTTGGCCGTGGGAGTGGTGAAAGAGATGTTCACCGACGGCCTGTACAAGGCCATCGGCTTCGGGACGGGTCCCTGCCGGCAGTGCGCCACCTGCACGCCCGACGCCTGCCCCCACCCGTGGACCACGGCGCCGTCGATGGAGGCGTGCGGCATCGATGTGATGGCCACCGCCCGCGCCCACGGCATCCGCATACCCGATTTCGCCGATAAGGACGCAAAGCCAGTGTGCGTGGGCATGATTCTGGTCGACTGAACTTTCGGGGGTGCATAACGTTAGAATAATGTAATCACTCGCTAACATAAACATTATGCATCCCACCCCCGATAACCCCTCGGCAGCTCCCCGGAGCTACATTTTCTTCCTCATAATGATAGCCTGCCTCGGCGCCTTCGCGTCGTTCATCAACGACATGTACCTGCCCACGGTGCCGGCTATAATGCGTCAATTTCACACTACCCCGGCAGTGACTCAGCTGGGCCTGACCATGGCCATGGTGGGCATGGCCTGCGGCGCCGGCCTCTGGGGTTCGCTCAGCGACCGCTATGGCCGCAAACCCATCCTGCTGGCATCATTGGCGGTGTTTGTGGTCGGCACAGCGGTGAGCCTCTTTTCAAACAACATCACCTTCTTTGTGACATGCCGCTTCTTCATGGGCTTCGGCGGCGGCGGGGCTGTGGTGCTCTCGCGCTCAATCCCAACCGACATCTACTCCGGGCGCAACCTGGCCGTGATAATGGCCCTGGTGGGTGCGATCAACGGCATCGCCCCGGCTGCCGGCCCGCTCCTCGGCGGCTTCATGGCTAAGGCGGTGGGATGGAAAGGCATCTTCGCCGTGCTGCTGGTAATCGGTGTGATAATGATCATCTCCGGCACGCGCATGAAGGAATCACTCCCTCCGGCACGCCGCGATCACGTCAAGGGCCTCAGGGAATACATCCACGCCTACAAGGTGCTGTTCAGCAACGGCCGCTTCATGATTTACGTGCTCGTCAAGGGCGCCTCCATCGGCCTGCTGTACGCTTACATATCCTCGGCGCCGTTCATCATCCAGGACCATTTCCATTACTCCGCCCTGGCCTTCGGTGCCATAATAGGCGCCAACGCCGTGGCCATTGCGCTGGGTTCGATGGCAGCCGTCCGTTTCCGCATCCTCAAGCAGGCCATGGTGGTGGGCATCCTCGGGATGTTCGTGTTCGCCATTTGCGACGCGGTGGTGTTCCTGAGCCATCCTTCGCTCCTGCTCTATGAGCTCTTCTCCGTGCCCATGCTGTTCTTCTCCGGCATGATCTACACCGGAGCCAACACGCTGGCAATGGAAGAGGGTTCGTCGGATGCGGGCACAGCCTCGGCGATTCTGAGCATCATCAAGTATGCCTTCGCCGGTGTGGCCGCCCCGCTGGTAGGCCTGGGAATCATATTCCACTCCACGGCCTATGTATTCATCGCCTACTCGGTGCTGACGCTGTTCATCGGCTACTTCGCTTACCGCCTCAAGCCCCGCGCCGACATGATAAAGCAGGCCTGAGCCTACTCCATGGCGGCAAAGAAGGCCTTGCGGTAGGACTCCGAAACCGGGATGCACGTTCCGCGCATGATGATGCTGTTGCGTTCGATGACGCGCACGGCCCCCAGGCGCACGATGAACGACCGGTGGACGCGCATGAAGCGGTCGGACGGTAGGGTTTCCTCCAGTGTTTTCATGCTTATGAGCGTGAGCACGGGCGCGGCGGAATCGTGCACAAAAATCTTCACGTAATCCTTGAGCCCTTCGATGTAGTCAATGTCGTCGATGGGAATGCGCAGGGTGCGGTACTCGCTCTTGACGGTGATGAACTCTTTCGGGGCTGCTACTGAAACCTGCTGGCGTCCGGCCGACATCTTGGTGGCCTTGAGTGAGGCACGCAGGAATTCGGCGTAGCTCACGGGCTTGAGGAGGTAGTCGGTAGCGTCCACGCGGTAGCCCTCGAGGGCATAGTCGGCGTAGGCGGTGGTGAAAATGATGGCCGTTCCCTCAGGTGCCAGCCGCGCCAGGTCGATGCCCGAGAGGCCGGGCATGCGGATGTCGGAGTACACCAGGTCGATATCGCCCTTGGCCAACTCCGTCATTGCGTCCGCCGCATTATGAACCTGGGCGACCAGGGTCAGGAAGGCGGTCTGCTCCACATAGGAACTGATCAGGGCGGCGGCCAGGGGCTCGTCGTCCACCACCAGGCAGCGTAACGTTCGTTTGTCGGTCATCGCAGGGGCAGAGAAAGGATTGCGGTAAATTTATTGTCAACGGCCGTGGTGCGCAGGGATGCTTCCGAGCCGTAGAGCAACTGCAGGCGCCGGCGCACATTGGCCAGCCCCACGCCGGAGTCCTTGCGGTCGGCGTCCTTGCCGGTGTGCACGAAAGAATTGACGGTGGTGCACACCAGGCGGTCGCCTTCCACGGCGATGCTGATGCTTATGGGGTCGGAAACCTCCGGTGTGTTGCCGTACTTGAAGGCATTCTCCACAAGCGGCAGAAGCAGCAGCGGGGGCA